>CBDUUJ010000132.1:0-7250 GCA_965370205.1 uncultured bacterium | reverse complement strand
ATAAGCCTCTCCCTTATTTAAAGGGGAAAGAGTTTTTTCCCGGTGGCCTGTCAATTTTTTTATCGAAACAATTGATTACTTACTTCCGCTAAACCTCTATCTCGCTTTCTTCGAGGTCGTACATCATGAGGTCGTCGACAACCTCCCGCGACCGGATGATCTCGAATTTGTCCCTCTCGACGAGAATCTCCGGCGGGCAGACCCGTGAGGCGAAATTGTTCGACATGGTTCTGCCGAACGCGCCGACATTCAGAACCGCGATCAGGTCTCCGCGTTTCGGGATCTTTATCTCGACATCCTTCGCGAGATAGTCAAGCCCTTCTTCTCCGGGACCCACGATATCGGCGATGACCGTATCGCCCATGGGGCGTTTCGTGCCGAACTGTCCGGCTGCCTGGTAGGACTCCATGAAATTACCGGGAAGCTCGAACGGATACATGTACTCGCCGGGATCGGGCGTACCGGTGGCGGCTTCGGTCGGTTCCGCTTCAGCCCCTTCAATTGCGAAAGCGCCTCCGGGTTCGGCTGCGGTTTCAGCAGGCTCATTCACGAAAGCGATCTCGTGGTTGATGCGATACAGGGCGGGTCGTGGAAACTCGGCGAATCCGGCGTCGCAGATGACGTAGAATTTCGAATCGATCTCCTTGACACCGAGCACCGATGTGACCAGAATTCCGGCCTCCGCGGTGAGATATCGTCCTGGCTCAAGCACGATACGGCAGTCGAGGTCTTTCACATGCGGCACGATATTGCGGGCGATTTTCTTGATCTCAAGATAATCCAGGCCTTTGTAGGCGACCGGGAAACCTCCGCCGAGGTCGAGATATTCGAGATTGAAGCCCTGTCCCTTGATGTCATTGAACAGTTTGGCCATCATCTCGGACATCTTGATCCACGGCGCGAGCTGCGCGACCTGGCTTCCGATACAGCTTGAGATCCCCACCAGGTTGAGCTGCGGGAATTTTGAGATCAGTGCGAGTGCAAGCTCCAGCTCGTCCTGCTGGATGCCGACCCGGCTGTTCTTCGCACCATAGTTCGTGCCGGTGAACTCGCCGGTATCGATCCCGGGATTGATTCTCAGGCCGATTCTGACACCGGTGTCCATCTCGGTCGCGAATTTGTTCAGAAGCTCAAGCTCGAAGATATTGCCCACATTGATTAGAAGTGGTCTCTCTTTGAGAATCTCCTGGATCTCGTGATCCAGAAGACCATTGGAGTTAAAAATGATGGATGTAGGTTTAAAGCCGGCACTGAGCGCCCGGCGCATTTCATGAATGTTCGAAACCTCGAGGGAACATCCGCGCTCCTGGAGAATTCTCAGGATAAGCATCGTATCCAGAGCCTTCATGCCGTATGCGATCATCGGTTTAATATCGGTGAAAGCCTGCCTGAATGCTTCGAGCTTCTCCAGGATAGCCGCCTTTGAATAAACATAGAAAGGCGTATACATCTCTTCTGTAATCTCATTCAGGGTAACATCCTCAAAAAGAAGTTCCCCTTCCTGGTATGTAAGGTACCTGTTCATAGGACCATTCCTTTCCGAAATAGTGAAAGCCGATTATAGCAGGGTTGACATATGCTAACAACCAAAAGGATGCGAAATAAGGGTATCTAATCGATGTTTTACAAAATCCGGCTGAATTAACATCGCCCGCCCATTTTCACATTGATGATCCGGGGATTTAAATGGAGTTCGAATATCCTCAGGGCAATCAGGCTATTTAATTTTTTTTGAGAATTTTACAATCACCGCGTCCGCAGGCTCATCCGTGGTGTCTCCATCGGCTGTTTTAGCCTGCTCAAGGCTTTCCTGCTGCTTTTTGAGATCGGTAATGTGATTGAGCAGCAGATTATCGTATGAGGAATCGTTATCTTGATAAATTGGGTTGAACTGCTTGAATATGGAAATCTCATTGCCCGTATTATTGAATTCAACCTCGTTCATCATCTGTCGAATCAGGAATACACCGCGTCCGTGCGACCTGAACAGATTTTCCTTGACCGTTGGATCCGGAAGGCTCTCATGGTCGAATCCGACTCCCGTATCCTTTACACGCAGCCGGAAACCCTCGTCGGAGATATGGTAGCTGATCTCAAATTCGATATCGTTCTTTTGATCGCAGCCATGCCGCCAGGCGTTTGCGAATGTCTCGTCTATCGCGAGCCTGATCGCATAAATAGTCGACGTGTCCAGATCATAATACGAAAGCGCTTCGAGTATTTCAGAAATGAAATCGGTTGACTGACTGAACTTAATCGATTTGTGGACCCAGGAATCGGCTTGAAGCTCAAGCACCGCTACGATAATGTCGTCCTTTTGCTTTTTGCCCTCCGTAAAATCCTCCACAGCATCGATAATCGCCTGGGTCAGCTCGTCTGCGGTCAGCGAGCCACTCCTTGAAACAAGGTCGAGAAGGGCTTCATGACCGAAACGGTCGTTGTTCTCATTACACGCATCGGTGACACCGTCAGTGTAAAGAACGATACGGTCGCCCTGCTGGAGCTCGATTTCCCGTGTCTCGTAGGGGAAACTCTTAAAGAGACCGAGCGGATAACCGACCGCTTCAAGTTTCTCAACTTTCTCTGTTTCAGCATGATACCAGATTGGCTGTTCATGGCCCGCCGATGAGTATGTCAGTGTGCCCAGCTTGGTATTGAGCCTTCCGTAGAAACTGGTAGCGAACCATCCATCCTCTTTGATCTGCGCGATCAGCGACCGGTTAATGGTTTCCAGAACTTCGCACGGAGGTTTGAGATTCTTCGCGACATCCCGGAACATCGAGAGCAGGCTGAAAGTCATGAGGCTTGCGGCGATGCCTTTATTCGCGACATCGCCGATAACGAGTGCAATCGAATAGCGCCCGAGGGAGAACACATCGCAGAAATCGCCTGCAAGCTCATCCGCTGCCTGAAGTTTGCAGCTTACAGCCGCAATGCTCTGCTTGAAAAAAACGGGAACGCGGTTCTTCTGGAGTTTCTGGGCCATCATAAGCTGATGGTCGCGCCGCTTGTCCCGTGTGAGAATCTGTTCGAACAGATGAGCGTTATCAAGCGCGATAGCAACCTGGCTGGCGAGAAGCTCGAGGAAATATGCATCACTTGACACAAATGCGCTCAATCTGCGGGAGAAACCGCAAATTACACCGAGCACTTCGTTCTTGCGCATAATCGGGGTTGCAATAAGTGACTTGAAACCATTTGCCTTGATGAATCCGTCCCTGCCAATCCTTTCATCATCGTCCAGATCACTCACAAGAAGCGAGCTTCCCTTTGTAATCAGGTCGGACAGATACTCGTGTTCTTCTACGTTAATTACCCAATCATCGAGTTGGGCGGAACCCGGCGTTATGTGATGAATCATAAGCCTGTTACCATTCATGAGTCCCAGGAAAGTGCATTCGGCATGGATTGTGTTACTGGTGTTTTCAACGACATCCCTGATCAGCGGGTCCATATCCAGCTCTCCGGAGATGGAGCGGGAGATCTGGTTGATTCGTTCAAGCTCCTGGCTGCGTCGGATGGTCTCCTGATAGAGCGCCTTGTTTCTCAGGATAACCTCAATGTGATTGGTGAAATAACTGCAGAATCTGATCATGTCATCATCGAAATTCGCGCCGGAATCGGTGATCAGCCTGAGCACACCGATCTTGTTAAGCCCGTTGGAAAGCGGGATGTAAAGCTGATCGCCGTAAAGCCCGGAATTCACACCAGGGATTCTGTACGCCTCCATGTTCTGAAGGCAATGGATGATCGCATCAAAGACTTCCCCGGTCGCGACATTCTCATCGATTAATGTGTGGTCCGGGTAACATTCCGGCTTGAAATCGCCATTTTTCAGGGGAAGATAATATGCGGTCGAAATGAGATCGAGGCTGTTGCATAGCGACGCAAGAACAAGCCCGATGACCTCCTCCGGCAGACCCAGCCTGTTGGCCTCAAGGGAAGTATTAATCATGGCTTTCTGCTCGGTATTGCGTCGACTTACCTGCCTGAGAGCATCTTCGGCCTTGCGATTGGCTTCCTCGAGTTTGCGTGAGTTAGCAGATAGGGAATCACGTTGATCCTTCAGGTCGCTTCCCATTTGGTTAAAAGTATCAGCGAGAATCTCAAGCTCGGTTATGCCGGAGGGGATTACCACCTTGTTGGAGAAATCCCCACGCGCATATTGAATTGCCGAGTCGGTCAGGCTTTTTAGGGGGGTCGTGATCACCCTGAGGACTACGAAAAGGATGATAAGTGAAATGAGAAAGGCAAGAATAAATGTTCCGATAAACGTCTGCTGGACCTTTTGTGTGCCGGAGATGACATTCGTGATATTACGGGCCAGACCGAATGATCGATCCGTTCCAGGTATCTCCACTGCGCCTACCAGCCAGGTCTGGCTGTTGGAGTACACACGACAGATATAGGCTGGTGTGTCGTAAGATGTGAGATTATGGGATATATATTTTCCGGTGCTGAAGCGGTTCTCAATATCCCTGACAAGGTAAGTCGGAAGGTTGCTCTCCTGAACCACACCCGAATCATTGTTGAAGATGAAGGGCTGAAAAATGTCCAGGATGGCGTTGCTCCCGGAATCCGGTTGCCCCAGCGCTTTCATCACTTCGGCGTCATTCAGATCGGCTTCCATTGCCAAACCCACTGCCGGCCATGTGGTGGTGAGAGTCGAAATCAGTTCGTCAAATGCCTGGTTGAAGCTCCGTTCCTCCATGACTTTATTACTGGTGACAATGAAGAGGGCGCTTGAGTAAAGGAGCAGCGCGCAGGCAGCAACAACCAGAACAAACACCAGGATGTTTTTAAGGGTGAAAAACCGGACCCTCCGTTCAGGCCTGAAAGTCGTATTTTCGCTGGATTCCTTCATAAATATTCAGCACTTAAATGATATCGCTATGTGGATGGCGTTGTCGGGACAGGCAGAGTGACATCCTGCACACGCACGTTAATCTCAACAACCTTCAAACCGGTCATCTCATTAATTCTCGTGGCGACTTTTTCCCTTAGCCGGTCGGTCAGGGCAGGAATATGGCTCCCGTACTGAACACGAATCAGAATATCGACTGCAGCCTCGGTGGTTCCAATATCCACCCGTATTCCGTCGGTGCGGCCCTGGATGGAATCGATTACTTTATGAAGTGGATTCCGTCGTGGCGGAGCGAGCCCGTCGATCTCGTTTGCGGCCAGATATGCGATCCGGGCCAGAACCTTCCTGCTTATGTCGAATTTCCCATCCAGCAGAATCGGTGATTTGTTGTCAGGAACAATTTCCGTTTCTAAGTCATCGATACCAGAGATATTCGTCGTGATATCATCGATTGATGGAGTCGCGGGTGTATCCGGCTGGATTGGAAGCTCGGGAATTTCCGAGATTGTGTCCCCCGGAATCACCGGAGTTTCTTTTTCAGGCTTGCCAGTTGCCAGTAGCCTGGTTTTGGTGGATTTCACGGATGTTTTTTTCCTGGTGGAAGTTTTCTTTTTTGAAGTCTTCCTGGTGGTAGATTTCTTACCGGTGGTCTTGCTTTTCCTTGTTGTTTTTGATGTTGGCATGTTTTTTATTCCTTTTCTTCTATTTTCTTTATAAAAATGATTGTCGTATCGTCGTGTTGATCGGCTGTATCGGCATGGATTTCAATTGCTGAAAAAAGGGCATCAATAATTTCACAGGCGCTTTTTTTAGCGTTGTTCCGGACGACAGTCTTGATATTCTCGAATCCGAACTGTTTCCTCTCGGGATTCATAGCTTCGTTAAGTCCGTCCGTATACATAATCGCGATGTCACCGGGCTTCATCGTGAAATCAACGCGTTCGAAATCCATATCATCGATAATGCCAAGCGCGATTCCCTCGGCATCGATATCCTCGAAATGATCGACTTCAGTTCGATAAACAAGAATCGGCTGATGTCCGCCCGACGCATAACTGAGAATGTCGGATTGCAGGTACAACAGGCTTCCGGTAACGAATTTCCCCTTGGTTATAAGCCTGGTCATGAGGGGGTTGACAAACTTGAGCACCTTGTCGGGTCCCTGCTCGGTCACGCTCGCAGAGTGATACAGCGCTCTGGTCATGGTCATGAGCAGACTTGCCGGAATGGATTTCCCGCAGACATCACCGATTGCAATTCCCAGAATGTTGTCCATGGGAATGTAATCGAAGAAATCTCCGCCGACTTCCCTGGCGGGCTTGCTTATGCCGCATATATCGAATCCCGGGAAGTCGGGATTTGTATCGGGCAGCATTTCAAGCTGTACTTCACGGGCGATCTCAAGCTGGTGTTCGGTAATGGATGATTCTATTTGTTTCTGATGTAGTGATCTGTTTATTGCGAGATATCCGGCCAGACTTGTGAGAGCCTTGATAGCCTCGTTGATTCGGGGGTTGATGTTAATAGTGTTGCCGAGGAGAATCAGGGCGCCGATGCTGGATTCACCCGCAGCCAGCGAAGTAACAAGCCTGGTAATATTGCCGCCGTCTGAAGGAATTGAATCGATAATAATCTCACCTGGTGGAAGCGTGAAGAGTTTATCAAGCAGAATCTGGTCGTTCCCGGTCTGGACCAGAAGGACATCGTCAATATTACATCCCAGTGTTGCGGAATCCCGGACTTTTTTGCACTCATCATCGAAAAGGATCACGCAGCCTCGATCGGTGTTGCAGAGTTCGAGAATGATAAGGAGAAACTGGAGCAGGAATCCATCGGATGTTTCATCCGACAGGGAGTGAATACTGGATGTCTCGATAACCGAGCGAAGGATGGACGAGAGCTCGTCCACATAGCTTTCCTGCGTTGAAATCAGGTCCGCAACCACGAGCAGAAGTGCAATCTGGGTTGTTATGTCGGGCAGAAGGCCGGCATTGTATGTATGCCTGGTTTCTGAATTCCTGCTCAATGCAGTCAGGTAGCCCAGGATTTCTCCCCTTGAGAAGATCGGGTGTCCGATGAAATCTTTGGAATTCGGATGGTTATCGGTGCATTCAATCAGGCGTCTGCGATTGAAAACCAGTTGCTTGTTAATTGTCTGGGGTTTGTCGAAATATTTTTCCAGATGCTTAAGCGAATAATTTTCCAGTTCCTGCAGGTGTTCTGCGGATATTTCATTTCCCTGAACAAGTTTGTAATGAGTTCGGTCGCTGACAAGTGTGATTCCGACAAGGTTGCTTCCGAGGGCACGACCGGTTGCTTCAAGTATCGACTTGATCATGTACTCGAAATCCCCAAGGTCGTGCTGAATACCTGCCAGCTCGATCAT
>CBDUUJ010000131.1:0-7268 GCA_965370205.1 uncultured bacterium | reverse complement strand
GCCGTTGTTATTTGATACCTGATAGACTAACTGCACTCTTTCATTCGGTATCTCATTCCATCGCGCCGTCGCCAGCATGCGGAAGATGATCTTCCGCTCAGTATGGATCAGATTTCCTTTACCTCGCACCTGTCCCATACCCTTCGATTCCTGCCCGAAGTAATTCGCACCGTCGCGCATCACTATCCGCTCCCCCGCCAGACGTTCCTCAATGTCCTGCGCAGCCTTATTCCTGAGACTCCTGACCCAGAGAATTAATAACAATAGAAACAGAACGAACAGGACTATCAATGAGCAGATAATGGACACACGCGGCTCGGAATCCAGCAAATGCATCATGGATACAGTGGTCAGCATCATCATGCTTTTCATTGGCTGTTCATCTCCCTAATCGACGGATTCCTTAATGTCCTTATCTTCGCGACGTTTTGCAAATATGGGAATCACTCCGATTACGATCATGAAAATCGCCGCTGTAAAAAGAGCCGATTCGGTTGCCACATACGGGATTTTCCATGATCTCACGCGGTCCCGGTTGTTCATGCGAAGCCCGATATCATCCGATTTCAGCTCAACTGTTCCTGTGTCTGTTTTCAGAAGCAGTGCGCTGTCAGCCAGGGCTTCCTGAATGGAAATGTCCTGAACGAAAATTTCCACTCTGTCCCGGTTCTCATCGATGGATTCCATCATCGACGCCGGGGTCCACCATATGTCGTCGGACTGCAGCGCGAATTCGAGCAGATGCGATCCGAAAACGAAAAACATGATCATGCCGGCTATCAGCAATCCTGCCCGGGGATTGTTTTTAATGTTCATTTTAATCACCTGCCATTAATGGTTTCACACATTATCTATCCAATATACCGACGATGATTTGCATCATATTGTTTCAATATTCATCCGGATTTTCACCATGCAGCCTGATCCATTCGTAAATCGCAGCGAATGCGGCTCCGCTCATGGGGATCGTCCCCAGCAGTCCAATGCCGCATATCGCGATTCCGATTATCTGCCCGAAAACCTGACCGAAGCCGATCTGAAAAAGAGGCCAGTGATTTCGGGCGATCTGTTTCACCGCCCAGAACGGCGCAAGCCAGGGATTGGATTTGCGGTCGAGAACTCTGCACATGGCAAGAATCGATCCAATCAGCAGCCAGATGGACACAGGCAGGATCAGAAGGACCAGCAGCGCCAGAAGCCAGACCATCATGAAGACTGCGGCCGGTCCCGATGGCAGCACATCCGGATTATCTTCCAGATATGTAACCGGCTCGAACCAGAGCTGCGCAAGCCATATTGTTACCGTCGCCGCAAGTGCAACCCAGAATACGACATGCGCGGCAGGCAGGATATTTTTGAATCCTCCAATGACCGCCCTTGTGAATTCGACCCTCCTGTCGCGCACGGCATCAAGACAGACCCTTGCACCCGCTCCAAGAAAAAATGAAAGTAAAAAGAAATTAAAAAATTGCCAGAACAGAAGGCTGGTTGAATTATCGATGGATGCGGATGTCAGAGAGAATGCAATCATACCCATTACTGTAAACACAATCCCAAGCCCGACCATCCTCCAGACTTCACGCTGCCAGGCCATACTACCGTAACCGGACGCTTCGAGAATCGTGCCAGTGATTATGGATTTCTCCCAGGTATTCCCTTTGTCCCTGCGTTTTTCATAGTCGGGATAAACCGGCGCGAGTCTGCATCCGCACATACCGCAGTTGGAAGCGTCATCGGGATTCACATACGCGCAGTTCGAACAGCGAGGTATCAGTTCGTTTTTCATTCGGAATCCACCCCACATGGATTACCCGCACCAATCAGACCGGACCGGGCATCCGATCCTCGTCGCCCTCATCCGATGCTATCTCCGCCCACGCGAGATATCCCCAAGGCATTGTAAATAAAAAGCCGACATAACACAGGAGAACACCAAGACTGCTTATTAAGCTGATCACAAATCCCGCCGCCCACCAACCAATAAAATGTCTTTTGATCCGATCCCATGCCCATAAAAACGATTCCTTAAATGGTTTTCCTCGTGCGATCGCCCAGCTTGTAAGTCCCTGGAGAGAACTGAGTATCGGGGCCAGGACAATAATTAAAATGACTGTTATCGCGAACAAAATCCACATGACAGCAAATATTCCATATAATACATCATGACCCTTATTTACCATCGCCTGAGAGGCCGGGTCGCCAACCGCCGCAATAATCCAAAAAATAAATATGAAATACGTAAGAAATGCAGGAATAATAATTATCAGGCTTAACCCTATAAACGCAAGACCCAGCAGAAACGCGTCGAGGAAACGATTAATCCCGACATTGAACATCGTGCCGATATTCGACTGTAATCCGCGACGGCGCTCATCCGCCCATGCCATGATTCCCACAAGCAGCGCCATCATCGCAAAATAACCGACAAACGGAATGGAACTGATCGCTGCGGCAACCGCAAAATAAATCAGAGCTATCAGAACTCCTCCCCAGATATCCTGCATGTGAACATCCCACGCCCTTCCCAGCGCTCGTCCAAGCCTGGGCGGGACAGCCGGATCCGGAAGGATAATTTCCTCCTGCTGTGGTGGCGATGGAGGATGTTGAATATCGGATTGATGTTGAATGTCGGATTGAGGTTGAATATCAGGTTGTGAAAGATACTCGTGGCTTTCTATCACCTTTCCGCAGTGCTCGCAGAAATCACCGTCCGGCGGAACAGGTTCTCCACAATGAGTGCAGTAATTTGTTCTTTCAGATTTCATTGAGTATAAGCATAAACTCCATCAGTCCGGAAATCCAGACTTAATAATAACAAAAGAAGGTTCTTCCCCCATGCCGGGGGAAAATTTTACAAGAGAATCGATCCGTAGAACAGCACGGCAGTGCGTCCTGGTTTTTTTTTAATAATATGAAAACGCACTGCCGTGCTGTTCTACGGGTGGTTTTTCCTGCATGGATTACAGACCGGGGACACCTCATTTCGTCCTCGAAATGCAGGTGTCCCCTCCCCTTCAAAAAAAAACGCCCCCGAAAATCGAGGGCGGTAATTTTTTCAGATCTGAAATCTCTGCCTTACGTTTTTTTCGGGAAACGGGCTTCAAGCATCAGAGCGTACATTACAAACGCAACCGGCATCGTGACAAACACACCGATGAAACAGGCTATCTCACCGATCGATCCGATAATCGCGGCTACGAATCCAAAGACCCAGAACATCACCATGTTCTCTTTAAGCACGTCTATGGCTTTCCTGCCGGCATCCATGAATTCCAAATTCTCTTCCATGATGTAATGCAGACCGATAACGATAAATGAAGATACCAAGCCACTTATCGCAATACCGAAAACCATTAGAATCAGCATGAACAGTATTCCGATAATAGGAATCGCGGAAAGGGCCATTAAAACAAAATAGACAATTCCCAGTGCCAGGCCGGTCAGGAAGACCAGCAGGAATGTCGGGCCGAATTTCGCGAAACCGATGGAGAACACGCTCCCGGCATCGATACTGCTGGTTTCACCGCGCAGTTTCCGCCGAATTATCACAAGCGCTCCGGCGAGCAGCGGTCCGGAAAGTATTCCCATTGTGATGCCGCCAACCAGAACGACGATCAGGCCGAGGACAAGGTAGCCGCCGAATTCGGCGAAGACCTCATTGAACCCCTTGCTGATCCAGCCGCCGAGATCGAACTCGAATCCTCCGGCTCGCGGCGGTGCGCCCTGTGGAGGTGGAGGTGGTGGTGCCCCCTGCCCAGGTGGAGGTGGAGGTGGGGGTGCTGATTCCTGTTGAGGTGGCGGAGGAGGCGGGGGTGCCGTCTCGCTCATATTAGCTCCGCAATTCTGACAGAAACTCGATCCTTCTTCATTTTCAAAACCGCAGGATGGACATTTCATGGTTGCCTAGACTCCTTTTTCTATTCGACAGGATGGATCTGATTCCGAATATCCACCCTCATCAGGATGAAATTAATATTTATATAGTTTCTTATAATATAGTCGTCACGGAAATGCAAACTATGTACGAAGTTTTATTCATTATGCCGGCAGGATGCCAGCGGGACAGCCGGCTGGAAGCCAGCGCTACGATCCTGAATTATGTGTGTTTTTCGGTCCCGAAGTTCGTGGGTTATTGAATCTAATGCGGATACGGCAGGTTTACATGGAAATGATTCTCGTGATGCTGGTATGTCCAGTCCAGTACGGTGGTGAAGTATTTTTCAAGATAATCATCCCTTATATGCTCCAGGACTGAACGGACTTCGGGATCATCATGATCCATCACAAGAATCATCCGACCGTCGGAATATTGGAATCCCGAGAAATCGATCCCAAGCCCGTAGGCGTGCGATGATTTCACATTCGTACCGCGGATATTCCTGTCGTTATAGATTCCGATATGCTCTATCCCGACAACCCCCTCTTTTGCCAGATCGGCGCACAATCCGCCCAGTGAACCTATTAAATCCGGATGCGCCCAGGGACCGTTGTGAGGTATCAGGAATTTTCGCTCACGCTCATCATCCCAGTAATAAAACGTGACCCCGGAAAGGCTTGTCGGACAGTGAACGGTATTTCTTGGTCCCATCCCCTCGATCGGCGGCAGATGCCAGCCGGGTGACGGGATTGTCGGACGATTATGAAGCGCCTCGATGTCCTCCATTGTGATGTAGATATGGGTGCTTTCGGTCTGGAGTCCGGGCGACTGCGCGCGAATCATCCAGTTGCCGCCGGCAAACGATGAAATCCCCCTCGATGCCGACACCAGCTTCGCTCTTGTGGCCTCCCCCTGCTCTGCAAGCTCGTTCTCCGATAAAATTTCCATCGGCGGTGGAGGCGGGGGGGCATCGCTGGTGTAGGCGTAACTGACGCATTCATCTCCGTTCTCCTCGACTCCCAGACGGAACACGGCCTCGACCGGCATATTAACGCTCGGACTCAGCCCTATCCCCGAATGAATGATCACGGTGAACGGACCTGAATACTCCCTGTTGGCAAGATTGATCAGAACCCATCCCGTATGACCTTCCAGATCGCGCCAGTCGATATCGGTAAACTGACGGCGGACACCCACCTCGTCAAGTACCGATATCCTGAGCCTTCGACTGGCGTCCGGGGCGAGGAGCATCTGATCGATGTATATGGAAATACTGTCGACTGTATACGGAGTGTATGGCGGTTCGAACTCGATAGCGTACCCCATCCAGGTGCTGATCCCCTCCCCGGTCGGTTCCCCCTCTCCATAAAAGCAGTCCTCATCGATCCGCAACGGAAACGCATGCAGTTGGGAGGGCACAACCGGAATTATCAGGAGAAATCCTGAGAGGAGTATAAATACCTGGATCGGGAAATATTTCAGCATACGATAAAATTCGATGTATATCGTTCGGGCAAGGTTCACTCAACGAACAGTTTAACAGCAGTAATTATAGCGCAAAACAGGCAATGAACGCTAACAACCCGTAGAACAGCACGGGTGGGTTGAAGATTCATCGGTTCGTCTTTCTGTCATTGATAGTAAATTTAACCTCTGATATACTCGAAACCCGAAAAAAAAGAAAGGATATACGCAACCCATAACTAAAAGGTTGTGTCCAAGTCTATGCAACAGGAAGAATGGAGCACCGACAACTCCTATCTTGACCGTCTGGCGGCAGTCAAGCTCATAACCGGCGAAACGCTTCCCGACGGGATCAGGTTCTGGGGTAAATCAACCATCGGCGAGGAAATCCTGTGGTTCGGGATTGCAAAAGCCGATGAGGTCCATAAAACCGAAGTGGAATTCCATATACCCAAATCGTCGATCGCGTATATACGATTTGAGAGCACTGATGTCTGACAGACACGGCTGAATGCCCGGAGGCTAACAATGATACGGAAACATTTCTCTGTCATATTTTTTACCGCTGTCCTTATTCTTCTCGCGGGGATTATGCAGGGTTGCGGTCCCAGGCCACCAATCCCCTACCAGCAGCTTCAGGTGCAGGACGCCGAGGAATCCCGTGGATACGATATCTACATGTACGTCGCTGTCTCTAAAGGTTTGTCAGCCGGGGAAGTCGAATCGCTTCTGGAATGGTTTCGCGATGAAAAATTTCCGGAACAGAACAGGATCAGGATTTTCGTGTGGGACAACCCGCAGGCGGCTCTGCTGATGGCCCAGGGGGACCTTATCGCGACACTCGCAGTGGATCGTGAAGCCGGGACAGACAAGATCGAACTGCATGTTGTTCGTCATTAACGGTCGCATATTGCCATGATTAAAAGGCTCTATAGAAATATTCGGCACAATCACCGCCCTGATCGGGCGGTTATGCTTATCCTGCTTCTCACAGCACTTCTATTTTTTTCAGTCCCGATTCCTCACGCAAAATCCGAAATTTTCACGCTTGACCAGTGGCTCGATCTCGGCTGGGATCACTACAACGCCGGGAATATCGATGAGGCGTTCAACACATTTCTTGAGACAGTGGAGAAATATCCCGATTCCGCCGAGGCTCATCTCGCACTCGGTGAAATCTATATCGAGATGGGACTGGTTGACAGGGGAAGAAACGAGCTTCTGATAAGCCTCAGTATCGATGACGAGCTTCCCCTGGCGTCACGCGCCCACTACTCCTATGCCCTGAGCATTCGCGAGGAAGATCCCTGGAACGCCCTGCTTCACCTCAATCGCGCGCACCATCTCGGGGGCACGCCGAGCCTGCAGTTCGAGATAGCTCAACAGATCCGCTTCTGCCATATCCTGATTCAACTCCCCGAACGATCCCAGAGCGGTCCCATGGTTATCCATTACGCGGACTACATTCTCACCGACGATGAAGCCGACGCTCTCGCACTGAACGCCGAAAGCTCTCTCTATCTCGTGGAGAAATTCTGTTTCTTCGATCTCACCGAACCGATCCATTTTTTCCTGCATCCATCCGAACGCGCCATCCGTGCCGAAATCAGGCTTGAAGAAAATGACTGGGACCCGTTCCATCGGGAATATCACATGCCCTGCTTATCCGATATGGATTTCCTTCCGATGTTGTCGCTGCAGGTTCTTTCCGACCTGCAGGACGAGATGAACCGTCACTCAGGGGCGCAATGGATTGTCGACGCTCTGCCGGTCGCGGTCACCGGAATTGTTCCATGGGAAAATCCGGACGAATCGGCGATCCCGTCCGATGGCGATTTCAGGGGAATTAACTGCGATGACGCTGTCAGGGCGCTTCATGCCCAGGGTGCGCTGGTGGAGCTTAATCATCTCATATCTGAGGACTATG
>CBDUUJ010000130.1:0-7275 GCA_965370205.1 uncultured bacterium | reverse complement strand
GGGCTCACCTTTGCCATTTGAACAGGCGAGCGTAAGACAGACCGCACAAAAAATAAAACAAATTGATACTGCCAGTGTTTTGATCATAGTTTTTCTATACATATTCACAGTTAAACCACCCCATAACCCGGGTTTTTACACCTGCGATTTTCATCAATATGAAGACCGTCATCCATGGTGTATTCGGTGTTTATAATAGTATTGACATCAAATAAAACCCGCTGAACGCAGGATACGGGTTGAATAAATATTCAATGCCAATATTTACTTGTCAGGTTGAATGGGGGTTAATACGAATAAATCAGGATCAAAAAGAAGATATCCAACACCTGTTATTAGCAGGGTTATGAAGTATTTGAAATAAAAAAAAGCACCCACAAACTTCCGGAAGAAGTGTGCAGGTGCCATGCAGTTATTATTTTCTATGGAGTTTATTTCTACTTTGGCGGTTCGAATTCGGGAGCGCCTGTATTCCATCGATTCCCGGAATGCTGCGTCCAGCAGCGCATTGAAATATCAACCGGGATCGGTGCGTGCATGTCAAGCACGTATGTGTAACCACGCATGTTGCACGCGATTAATTCCCATTCTCCGTCATTGTCGATATCCGCCATTGCAGGAGTTCCGTAAATTTCCTGCTTCGTACCGGATGAAACCTGCATCTTGTGGAGATTCCGTCCCGCAAACTCACCGGGGTAATCAAGATCGCCGGCGTTCACCATATCGATATAACCATCCATGCGGCCATAGATCACGTTTAGATGACCATCGCCGGTGAAGTCCCCGATTATCGGTGATGAGTAGTTGAAAGGAGTATCAGGATCGATATCCGGACCAAGACGCTTGTAGATCATCTCTCCGGTGGCGCCGCTGATCGCATAAATGGAGAACTGTTCGGTCTGATAGGCGGTTACTATGAAGTCCCAGATCCCGTCACCATCGATCTGTGCGGGAGCGGGTCCACGCCTGGAGTTCCCCCAGATATCCCCGTAGTACCAAATATCGTTGCCATTCACACCGTTTATGGCGAAAATCGCGCCTTTGGTCTCGCCTTCACCGTCACGTGCGCCTATCACGCAGTCGGCGACATCGTCTCCGTTGATATCGACCATCACAGGCGAGCAGTCGATATTATTCATGCCCGGACCGACATAGTAGAACCATATCTCTTCGCCAGTCGCGCCGTTCAGCATGTGAACCTTCTGGTCATATGAGCCGAAACAGACATCCACTATCCCGTCGCCGGTAACATCCGCAAGTCCGGGTGTTCCGGCAATTCCGCCGTCGGCTTCAAAATCCCAGAGCACAATCGATTCAGGGTCGCCCGGAGGTCCGGCGCCATTGAGCGCAAGCATTTTTCCAATGCCGGTTCCGATCACGACATCGGGCACATCGTCCCCATTAAGATAGCCAATCGCGGGTGAGCCGTGCATGAGAAATCCATCCCCGGCGTCATAGGTCCAGAGGGGAAGACCGGTCGCGCCGCTCAGGGCATAGACATTATCATCGTCGCTTGCGACAACAACGTCCTGCTTGCCGTCATCGTTCAGATCGACCAGTGCCGGCGTACACTGAATTTCAGCGCCGGTCTCGTATTCCCAGATCGTTACATCCTGAGTTCCGGTACCGTTACCGTTGTAGACATATACCTTATGGTTACGGGCACCGACAACAATATCGTCCTGACCATCGCCGTTGACATCCCCGATCGCCGGTGCGCCTAAAATTCCATCCGAGCCGGGAGGCTGATCCTTGATAAAACTCCATCTCGCGTTGGCGGAATACCGCGTGCATGCATAGTAAAGGTCATCGTCATGAGTATCCCAGCCCTGCGCGTCAATCAGCTCGATTCCGTACACCCGTTCCTCGTTATCCGGAGCGGCGGCGGATCCGAAAGCTGTGTAACCTTCATAATTGTCGCTTGTCACAACCTTCAGGGATGAGCCTTCAAACGGCGACGGCACATCATTGCCCCAGAAAACATACTGGTACGGGGTCGAGACATCCCACGCCTCATAGAAGAACAACCAGACATAAAACGGTCCGGAAATGTGATCGTAGATACCTTCCTGACCGGGTATTTTCCACACAGGAGGTTCCGCATCGTATGTGCATTCAACTGTGAAATTGTAGATATAGTCAACAGTCTCGACCGGATCGTCAACATACAGCCATATTCTCCGCAATCCCGCCGGATTACCACCGCCCTGTGTCAGAAGATACTGCCAGGTGGTCGTGTGGTTGACGAGATCCTCGGCGAATTTCACCATCGGCTGAGGAGTCGGCTCGCCGAACTCGCTGAGATCGAGAGTCACGCCCCCTTCCGGGATGTCATCCTGCCAGTCGGTAAGGAGAGCGAGAATCATGACATTGGAACCATTCGGATGGATCGGACCGTCTATCGGCGCAATGTAACATCCGACTGCCTCCTTTGCGTTGGCCTCGTCAGGATTCGGGTCCCAGCTCGCCTCTACAATGTAGGTCATATTGAAAAGCTTGTATGTATTATGCTTCAGGAAAATATAGCTGGTTCCGTAGGTGGCCATCGGTCCGAAAGGCCTGAAAAGCGTTTCCTTGTTAAAAGCCTTGTACGGGTTGGCGTCCTCTACCCCGTTCTCGTTCCATAGCGTGGTCAGACCGTCATGCATCGCGACACCATCAAGTGTCTCAAGCCTTGCCTCATCGAACGACGGATAGATAATCCCACGGACATCGTATCCGGTCAGGACAGTCGGATTGGTAAGCTGAACCGTCGCGGTGATTTCGCTGTACGGATCGCCTATCTCGAGATTATCCGGAATGATTTTCACACATCCCGGACCGCCGCATGCCGGAGGCTCCAGCCACTGTGTCACCGGCACATGCATATTCGCGGTTCTGTTGGGAAAAATATCCAACTCGACATCGACAAGATTGCCTTCCGTGTCATAGACATCCTGCATCGTGATCGTGAATATTCCCCAGATCTGGTGATGACCGGATTCAGACGCGGAATGAGAGAATACTTCCGGTGTCGAATTATCCGGTGATGTGGGTACGCCCTGTGAGCATCCCAGCACCAGAAGAACAACCAGCATCGTAAAAGTTAAAAGCATGGATCTTTGAAGCATATGGAGACCTCCCACCGTTCCGGTGAGTGTGATATTTAACCTAAGCAAACTGCTATAAACAGCGATATAAGAGTATACCGCCTGATTTCATTATAAAAGGCGCTCTCATATCAGTCAAGGATTATACCTGATATTCATTCGGACTGCTTTGCAGCTACCTTCACATTTATCATTTCCCGGCACGTGATGAGAATACATTCCACAGTCCGGAAACGAGCACAACCTTCAATCCGTCCACAACAATAAATGGAACAATTCCCGCTGTCCATGCCATAAGGAGAGCTGATCCGGGATTCATTCCACCGATCGCCAGATAACCGGACATCCATGACGCTCCACACAGATAGATAATCCCAACACCAATGAGACCGATCCAGATTCCGTTTACGATATTCCTTCCATATTTCTCTGCCAGAGTTCCGACCACCCATGCGGCTGCGGGAAATCCCAGAATATATCCAAGTGACGGCTGCACGAAAATCGCAGGTCCGGCGAGTCCCATCGCGAACACAGGCGCACCCAATAGACCAATCGCAAAATAAAATATCGAACTCAATGCTCCCCATCGGGGCCCGAGAATAAATCCGGCAAATATTACCGCTGCCACCTGTAAAGTCACGGGCACCGGCGATAACGGGATAAGGAAACTCAGTCTGGCGCTCAATGCGATCAATAGGGCCATTCCAATCGACAGCGCGATCGCGGGCATCAGCCCTGTTATCGAGTCATATGTTGTAAGCGTATCAGTTCTCGTTTTCATATCTGTTAACCTCAAAGCAGAGGCGTAATGTTACAGTGTTTTACCCTTCAGAGCAAGAAGCAATGTGGAACAATGTAGCAACTGATGGTGATTCATGAGAGCAACGTAGCTCTACCAGCATCCGTCCGGGAGGTGCTTGGTCAGGAATACGTCTATGTATCCGTTAGAAATATGTTCATCCGGATTCTCGTTGCAGGGCGGGTCGGTTGGGGCAAAATCGACTGAGCCATAGAAATAGCCGGTAACATAGACATTCCCCAAGCCATCAGAGGCAACTCCATAGCCACGATCATGGTCTGATCCACCCCAGGTCCGCGCCCACTCGAAGCTACCCGATGAATCGAACTTTCCCAGAAAGACATCGTACTCACCATTCGAGGTACGAGGATTACCGATGCCGTTCGGATCGAAATCGACTGTGTCACGGAAACTGCCTGTAATGTATACATTCCCGGAGCCGTCAGCGGCAACTCCCCAACCACAATCATAGACTGGTCCGCCCCAGGTCCGCGCCCACTTGAAATCACCCGATGAGTTGAATTTATTCAGGAAGACATCAGTCAAACCATTCGATGTGTGCTGGTCACTGCCGCTGGGGTCGAAATCGCATGTTCCAACATAATTGCCCACACCGTAGATATTCCCGGAGCTGTCAGCGGCAACTCCCCAGCCATGATCCATCTCTGGTCCGCCCCAGGTCCGCGCCCACTCGAAGTCACCCGATGAGTTGAATTTATTCAGGAAGACATCGCCACTACCATTCGTCGTGTGCGGATCACCGCCATCGGGGTCTAAACCCGCCATGCCATTGAAAACACCAGTAACATAGACATTCGAGGAGTTGTCAGTGGTAATTCCATTGCCAGAATCCCATTCAGCCCCCCCCCATGTCCGTGCCCATTTGAAGTTTCCCGATGAATCAAATTTACTTAGGAAGATATCGCGGGAACCATTCGAGGTGTGGAGATCACCGCCCCCTGGGTCGAAATCGGTTGTGCCCTCGAATTCGCCTGTAATGTAGACATTCCCGGAGCCGTCAACGGCTACTCCATTGCCACAATCCCAGCAAGGCCCTCCCCAAGTCAGCTCCCATTTGAAGTCACCCGATGAATCGAATTTTCTCAGGAAGGCATCGCGGGAACCATACGATGGGTCGAAATCGGCTGTGCCAATGAAACTGCCCGTAACATAAATATTCCCTGAGCCGTCAGCGGCAACTGCCTTGCTCATTTCGTAACCTTTCCCACCCCAGGACCGTTCCCAGCCGAAACCGTCAACTGCCGCCATGCAGCATCCACCCCGCGCAGAGTGGCCTGTCACGAGCCATGCAGTTACAGCAAGCAGGATGAAGGATATTGTCCATCGATTCATGTCACGACCTCCCAACATGATCTGCAATATAATTGCTGATACTCATTATGTTATCAGCAGAAATGAGAATCCGCAATTTTACATTGACAGAAGCAATGCAGGACTTATTGCATCTGATGGTGATTCATGAGAGCAATGAAGCTCTACCAGCAGCCGTCCGGGAGGTGCTTGGTCAGGAATACGTCTATGTATCCGTTAGAAATATGTTCATCCGGATTCTCGTTGCAGGGCGGGTCTGTTGGTGCAAAATCGACCGTTTTCTGGAAATAGCCCGTAACGTAGATATTCCCGGAGTCGTCAGTGGCAACTCCGTTGCCGGGATCACGGTTTGACCCACCCCAGGACCGCGCCCACTCGAAGTTACCCGATGAATTGAATTTGCTCAGGAAGCCATCAGTCCAACCATTCGATGTGTGCGGATCCCCACCGTCAGGGTTGAAATCGACTGTGTAGCAGTAATATCCCGTGATGTAAACATTCCCTGAGTCGTCAATGGCAACCCCCAAGCCTTCATCCCAGTTTGACCCACCCCAGGTCCGCGCCCACTCGAAGTTACCCGATGAATCAAATTTGCTCAGGAAGACATCGTAAATACCATTCGACGTGTGCGGATCACCGTCGCCGTCGGGGTCGAAATCTACTGTGCCCTCGAACCAGCCAGTAACGTAGACATTCCCGGAGCCGTCAGTGGCAACAGCATAGCCTTTATCACGATATGACCCACCCCAGGTACGCGCCCAGCCGAAATCGACAATGCTGAAATCATCATCGGATATGTCGTTCACTGTGGGGTAATCAGTCCATGATATCCTGATGCGTACAGTGTGATTGAAATCGGACGGGATGTGTTCCCACAAATAACTGCCGTCGTTAGGCTCATCCGCAGCGATAAGGTTTATGTCGGAGACGAAATTATCCCTGGAGCACTCGATGATCACTGTGCCGTCAATGTACTGTGAAACCCAGGTGATCTCATGGTCGGAGCCGGGTATCCATTCCTCTCCGCCGTTCGGAGTGATTATCCTTAGAAAAGCGTTTGGTGTTACAGGGGTTTCCCCACCCCCGGAGCAGCCTGTCGCAACGAATGCGGCAACTGCAAGAATAGCGAGTAACTTTGCCCACTGATTCATATCATGGTCTCCTGAATTATTCCTATGTTATTGTTTTGAAAAGGAATGTATTGCACTGAAATTGCTAACACAATAAATGTACCAGCAGAAATGAGAATCCGCAATTCACATTGACAGAAATAATTCACAACATACGCATACCGCATGTGTCATTACACCAACCGGATTGTATCCCGGAATGAAAATACTTCCCTATTCCCTGATCTTGTCGATTACATCCTGGAATGTATCAATCGCCTGCTTGCCGGTCTCGAAAGTTTTATCGAGTGCCTGGACAGCATCCTTAAATGCTCCGGTGGACTCATCGATTATGTAGGATAAATCTCCCAGGACTCCGCCTGATTCATCGTGCGTCCGTATCCGCGAATCAGCCGACATCGCCTTTCTTCGCTTCTGACGCTGATCCTGGAACAGGTTGAACGCCACGCTCGCCACCGCCGCGAGTCCGAACCCGATCACAATACCTCTCAGAAGAATCGATGCGTCATGATTTGTGGCATCGCGGTCACGCATCCGATCGGGCCGTCGACCGGTTTTGACCTCGAGCAATCCGAATTCATTTTCATCAATAGCCATTTGAAGCGGGAACTCCTTCGTTGTTCTCTTCTCCCAGTGTAATAATATCGACCGGCATTGCAAGCTATGCACTTAATGATGAGCCAGTTGAAAAAGTCCGAACTCCCATAGTTTTAGATTTTTATCATCAATCAGCTTATATTTCTGCACTAATATAACTACTAACTAAAAACCCATCTATGCCGCCCACAAACTTGGTGCAAATGTGGTCAATTTCCTGATAACCATCGGGTTTGTGGGTGTCATTTTTATCGTCAATCATTCTGGAAAAGACACCCTATAGGTTAACCTACCTCTACAAACCAACGCTAATTGGTTATTATCAGGA
>CBDUUJ010000129.1:0-7303 GCA_965370205.1 uncultured bacterium | reverse complement strand
GGAATCCTGCCCGCATGAATAAAGGCATTGCGGACGAGGACGTCCACAAGACAGCTGACGGGACGTCCGCGCTACAGTAAGAAGTATAATTAAGAGACAGTCTCTAAAAGGTGGGGTACCGGAGGGGAATTCAATATTTTTTCATCAATCCCTGAGTTTGAATACAACTGTAAATTCGATAAAATAAAGATATTAAATCGTCATCAGTACAGGGAGATGCGATATGTTTATCAGAGGGGAGCGGAAAACCGCATCGCTGAAATTTGCATTCGTTTCCATGATCATGCCGGTCATCCTGACAATGGCTTGTTCGGGTATGGACCTGTCCAGGGAAGCTGAGACCAAGGTGAATCTGCACACAATTCAGGAGGCGCTGAACCGCTATGCCGTCGATCATGGTGGCGCATATCCTGAATATATTCTTGGCGGCGATCTTGCCGGATGGGACAGTGAATCCGGATGCCGCGCGGTTACCGAAGCGCCGAGTGAAGATAAAAGTCCGCCACCTGATCCACTTATCGAGGGCGGTTACATGTCAAGCTATCCGACGAATCCGTTTCTCAGCTCAAGATCGGCGCTTACATTTGTTGTCGCAAAAACAGGCACATCCGCTGAGCCGGGGTATGGGGATGTCAGGTTCGGCCTGAGCGGCGACATAATGGGTAACTGTCTCGATGATCCCCGCTACTTGTTCACAAAGGACGGTCAGGCTACACGGTATCGATATACCATGCTTCCCGATATTGAAGCGAATATCGGCGTTCTGAGAGTGAGCGGACCGAATTCGTTCTACTGCATGGGGGGAACGAAGGGCGACAATGCATGGTGGCCGGGTGAATTTTTCTATCGAAGCGGCGGCGATTATTTTTTCAGCGAGCATCCACACCGTATCAGCGGTCCGGAATATTCCACCATCTGGGACTGGCCGTACGCGAAGATCACCCACTACATGCTCGGAGCGTATGGTCCAGTCACAACCGACGGAATCGATGTCATCCGTCTGACAACAAAACATTATGAAACCGCTGCGAGACGGGACGGCGCGATCACAGGACGAATCGAGCATGAATACTACCAGTCATATGATGATCCCGACATCGACCAGAGTCATCCGGATTTCGTTGTCCGGGTCGATTACTCAAATCCTGAGGTCATGGGTCACGGCAATAGAGGAATAATGCCGCAGTTTCCGTATTACCAGTCGGGCACCAACGAATGGATGTTCGGCGCACCGGACGGCTACCGGGACGGAATCATTCTTGTCCTGACAAGCGACCCGAACTGGAGACGGATAGGCCGTTGAGGGAGGTTATTGTTGAGGGATTTATTTCTGATTGGAATTCAGATGTTGAGGGATATTATTTCTGATTGGAGTTCAGATCGAGCCTGAAACCGATAAGTCGGTGATTTTGAATTTTTCTAATAAATTGAATAAATTGAATAAATTGGGGACACCTCATTTCGTCCTCGAAATGCAGGTGTCCCCTAATTGAATTCATGAATTACAATTTGCCGAGTGGACGACCTGACTGTGTATGCTGCCTTATTTCCAACACAACCCGTTCATCCTGTTTCTGACGGATAACCGCTTTCCAGTCGTAATCTTCTGCGATCCTGCTCCATTTTTCAGAATCAACAAGCCTTGCCGGATCATCTCCATCCATATGAGCACCAGCACTTGACCAACGGTAAAGCCACGGTAATTCTACAAGTCCAGCTCGAACCGGATTGCGATCGACATAAATTAATGCTTCCAGAAAATGGGCCTCATCGAGCGGGCATGAATAGAAGCGGTCATGCCAGAGGTTTAATCCTTTCCTGTTATGTCGTTCATTGAATCCTTTCGAGTACATCCTATGAGCATATCCTACAGCCTTTGCGAGAGTGTCTTCTTCTGAGGGAGTGGCAATAAGATGAATGTGGTTGATCAATAAACAGTAACCATGAATTTCAAGACCAACTTCTGCAGATCGTTTCCTTAAAATTGAAAGGTAACTTCTCCTATCCAGATCATCGATAAAAATTGCCTTCTGGTTTTTACCTCTGTGGGTAATGTGATGTGGAACCTCTGGAATCACAATTCTTGCGGTTCTTGGCATTTATAAATTCTACCAGTGTTAACGAATAAAAGAAATTGAATCCGATATAAAATCAAGAAAGCCAGAATGGGAAAACCAGAATAGGGGACACCTGCTTTTCGAGGACGAAAAGAGGTGTCCCCGTGGATTCTATTCCCCAATTTCTAATCCTCGTAGTTTCTAATCCTCGTAGTTTCTAATCCTCGTGGTTTCTAATCCTCGTAGTTTCTATTCCTCGTGGTTTCTATTCCTCGTGGTTTCTATTTCTCGTGGTTTTTATTCCGTGGATTCTATTCCGTGGATTCTATTTCGTGGTTTTTATTTTTACATGTAAATAATCAGTCATTGTAAAACGGGGACATAAAAAAACGGGGACATAAAAAACGGGGACATAAAAAACGGGGACACCTCATTTCGTCCTCGAAATGCAGGTGTCCCCCATCACCATCATGAATCAAGATTTACATCATGAATCAAGATTTAATTTCTATTATTTCAAACAACTATCCTACGCAGTTGCGCCTTTGAGGACTTCCAGGCGTTCGCCGACCGTCTTGAACGCAGCGACGCACTTGTCGAGATGCTCCTTCTCATGTCCGGCGGAAATCTGCACACGTATCCTTGCCTGGTCCCTCGGAACAACCGGGAAGCTGAACCCGATCACGTAGATGCCTTCCTTCAGCATCTCATCCGCGAATTTCGACGCAAGCGAGGCATCGTACAGCATGACCGGAACGATCGCGTGATCGCCCTCGAGCATGTCGAACCCCAGCTTGCCCATTTCCTTCCGGAAATATTTCGTGTTTGATTCCAGCTTGTCTCGTCGCTCGGTTGTCTCGGACAGCAGATCGATGATCTTGATCGTGGCGGCGACAATCGGCGGCGCAAGCGAGTTGGAGAACAGGTAGGGCCGCGAGCGCTGGCGTAGAAGCTCGATTATCTCCTTCCGACCACTCGTGCATCCTCCCGACGCGCCTCCCATTGCTTTTCCGAATGTTGTTGTGATGATGTCGATCTCGCCGAATACACCGCGATACTCGTGCGATCCCCGTCCGCGCTTGCCCATGAAACCGGTCGCGTGGGAGTCATCGACCATAACCATCGCATTGTATTCTTTCGCGATAGCGACGATCTCGTCGAGTTTCGCGATATAGCCGTCCATCGAGAAAACACCGTCGGAGCAGACAAGAATGCGACGGGCGTTTGCGGCTTTGGCCTCGTCGAGCTTTGCTCTCAGGTCATCCATGTCGCTGTTATTGTAGCGATATCGCATGGCCTTGCAGAGGCGGACACCATCGATGATCGATGCATGGTTGAGCTGGTCGGAAATGATCGCGTCCTCCTTGTTAAGGAGTGTCTCAAACAGGCCCGCGTTAGCGTCGAAGCAGGATGAATAGAGAATCGTGTCCTCGGTTCCGAGGAACTCGCTAAGTTTCTGTTCAAGCAGTTTGTGGGCGTCCTGGGTTCCGCAGATAAATCGCACGGAACTCATTCCGAAGCCGTGAGAATCGAGTGCGTCCTTCGCGGCACTGATGGCGTCGGGATGGCTGGACAGGCCGAGGTAATTGTTCGCGCAGAAGTTCAGGACTTCATTGCCCTCGGTGGTGAAGATCGTAGCGCCCTGCGGAGTGGTGATAATTCTCTCCGTTTTCCAGGTCCCTGCGTCTTTAATTCCATCCAGTTCCTCTTGTATCTGGTTCTTTACTGTTTCAAACATGGGAAAGGCTCCTTTTCATTTTCTCAGGCGTAAATATTTGAACGGCACATAAACACAGCCGGAATTATCGGATTTCTCTGTTACCGAAATGATTTTCCCCCACGGTCTCCTTCCGACAGGATAGTAATATAGCACAGGACCGGACAGGTTTTAAAGATACGAAATAAAATCCATCGGAAATATTAATGGGTAATTAATAACGCTTCCCTCCGGTCGGATTCCTGCAAAAAAACGAATTCACCGGAAGCAATGCGATATCTTCCTGAGGACTTCGGTTCTGAAAAACAGCTATAGATTTGGTTATCACGTTTGATTATGTCAAGAAATGGACAACCAAAGCCGATATTTGTATCGAGGCAGCAAGTACAGCAGGCGGCATCCTTGCGTTTGACTCTAATTTAACCGCCTGTTATAATTTTTAATCAGATTTAATATTTTCTTTTTCTGAGATTCTTCGCGGTGCAGTGGACAGTTGTGGCCGGAGGAATGAAAAACGAGCGAAGAAAATGAAAAAACCGGGGATGAGATCCAGGAGAATGCCCCGAAGGGGTTGCATTGTCTGGAATGTGGAGCTACTCTACCCGCCGATGCTGAGAAATGCCCGAAGTGCGGCAATGAGAAACTGATCATGCCGTCGAGATGGGTGCCGCCCGACGATGATGAGTATCACAGGTCGGGTACATTGGGGCTTGGAAAAGAGGCAAGGGTAATAGTGGGCCTTTCGCTCGCTCTTTTTTGTGCCCTTTGGGCGCTCAGTGCGGTCAGGGGACACACTCAGGCCCGTCTGAATGGTGAGACTGAATTGGGAATCCAGGTTGTAGATGTTAACCTTAATGATATCGGCTCGGAACAGGTCTATGAGGAGACCGAGGTCGAACCCGAGCCGATTATGGACACTGAAAGCATCAACGCCCAGCGGCTCAGCGCGCTTGCAGCGGAAACCGGTGGCGACTTGCAGTCCGCAGTGGATATATTGATGTCGATTACGGCCGATTCCGGTGCTGTAATCGATGATTTCCTGATGCTGGCCAGGGCGCAGGAGGAGCTGGGAAATTTACAGGCGGCAGGTGAGACCCTTAATCGTGCCTGTATACGTTACCCGGATCGCCCGGAAGGATACGCGGCAATCGGCGCATTCAGGGAGCGCGAAGGAAATACCACCGCAGCGAGGTTCCAGTACCAGATCGGGCTGAGTTACTGCCCTGGAGACGAGAACCTGCTGGAGGGGCTATCGAGGGTTGAGCGGGTCCTTGATGTTGATGATGAACCGGTTGAGTTACCTGTTTTGAATGAACCGGAACAGATTGACGAGATTACCGAAATAATTGAACCGGAGACGGTCGGGGGAAGTCCGATCTCTGAGCCGGAGGAAATCCTGTCATCGGATGAAATGGAAAGCTCTCCGGGTGAAAGCTCGGATATGCAGACAACCGAGGAAACCGATAATCCCGATGATTCAGAGTTGATATCGTTAATTGGGCCTGAGGAGTCCGATTCCGAGATTATCATCATGGACAGCGAGGATTCTACTGAGCCGGTTATCGCGGAGATCCTGGATCTTTATGTGAACGCGGAGCAGGATTGTGTAACTATTAAGATAATAACCGACCAGCCTGTTGCGTTCAGTACAAGCCGGGGGATCGAGGCGCCGAGGCTGTTTATCAGGATTCCCGATGCGCGGATTGCGGTGGAATCGAATATCGTCAGAAGTGTAGTATTGAACGTGCCGCTGGTAGAACGTATTAATCTGGTTGAAAGTACTGATAGTAATATGTATGTGAGCCTGATAGTTTACATCAACCAGGATGCGCGATACTCGGTGGCTGCAGATTCACGCTCGGTGAATATCACAATTACCGAAGCATTGGTACAGGAAAGAGGGTGACGGAGCAACAATGCCAGTTACGCGTGTAAAATATGAATCCAAAGTTGACACTTCCCTGCGCGAGCGACGGGATGCGGAGGCATCCGAAATATCGGATGACTTGCAACTCGAACTTGATGACATCCTGTCCGCTGATGAGGAGTTAACTGTCGGTGGTCAGGATTTGCTATCCAGAGGCGTAAAACGCTCAATTGATATTTTCTACGCTCTGGTTTTCCTCATTCTCGGCATTCCCTGGCTGATCGTATGCGGTCTTCTCATGAAACGGGAAGCGTCGGGACCCTTTTTCTACAAACAGAAGCGTATAGGGAAGAACGGTCGAATTGTCACTGTATTAAAACTGCGCAGTATGCCAATCGATGCCGAGGAAAACGGTCCGCAACTTACACCGATCAATGGCGACAAGCGTCTGGGACCTGTCGGGCGTTTCATCCGGAAGGCAAAGATCGACGAATTACCGCAATTCTGGAATGTGCTGATCGGGGAGTTCAGCGTGGTCGGTCCGCGAGCCGAGCGGCCATATTTCGTTGAGCAATTCAGCAGGGAATATCCACTTTTCAATCTCAGGCACAAGATAAAACCCGGGCTGACCGGACTCGCTCAGATAAACGAGAAAGACGCCCTGAATATGCCGCACAAGCTTCGCTATGACCTTTTCTACATTCAGAATCGATCCCTCAAACTCGATCTGGCAATTCTCTGGTCAACCGCAATGTACTGTTTCAAGTGCCTGTTTTCAGGATTCCGTGGCGAGACCAATGGGAAATCCTGTGAGCCGCCTGAATCCGAGTGCGTGTAATCCGTCAGTAATTTCCGGAAGGGAAAAAATGAAGAAAGAAAAAGAGTTGGTTGCGTACTGCGGTCTTTATTGCGGCGATTGTTTCAGTTATCAGGGAAAAGTTGCCGACCTTGCCAGGGATCTCAGAAAGGAATTAAGGCAGACGAGGTTCGATCTGACTGCGGAATTCCTATCGGGTATTTCTTATTTCAAGGTGTTTGAAAATTATCCTGAGTGTTACGAGGTTTTGGGATCGCTTGTTAAGTTCCGCTGTAAAAAAGCGTGCAGAGGTGGTGGAGGTCCGCCTTTCTGCAAGATAAGAAAATGCTGCGAGAAGAAAGGCTTAACGGGCTGCTGGGAGTGCGATGAATTTACAACCTGCGAGAAACTGGACTTCCTGAAGACATCGCACGGCGACGCTCATATTAAAAATCTCAGAAAAATTAAAAAACAGGGAATCGATAATTTCATCAGGGGAAAGAGACTCTGGTATTCGAAGCCGAAGAAATAACCGGGTTCCCTATTCATCAATCCAGAAAGACGTTCCATCGCCGAATTTCTCAGCATGCCTGATCAACCGGGATGTGTGATCGATCCCCATGTCAACGGCAACGCGTAATTCTTCCCCCAATGCAAGATATCCCGCGATCGCGCTTGAAAGAATGCAGCCGGTTCCGTGCACTTCACCGACATCGTGTATCGGATGGGGAAGATCGATGATATTCAACTGCTCTTCCCGACCCGGATAAATCAGCCGGTCAACAATTTTTTCGTCTCTTTTTAACCCGGTAACCAGGATATTCCCGACACCCGCCGTGAACCATCCCGACGCGCATCCGAGAATT
>CBDUUJ010000128.1:0-7330 GCA_965370205.1 uncultured bacterium | reverse complement strand
AAAAAACATTTTTTCCCGCGATGGGTAGTGCCTGCAAGCGTTCTGGAAGCTGTTTATCGCTCAGGACAGAACGATAAAACATCACTCTGTGAAAATGTCCGGGAAATACGATAGGCTTGCAGGCGTTTCAGCCTTGACAGAGGCGGGAGCCAATTATATATTGTAAGTGTAAGAAGTCAATGATTCCTTGCGACGGAAGGGGATCGATATGGAGCCTGCTGGTATCAGTCAAGCGGCAGAAGTAGAGCGCACAATATTAGTTACACGGGAAATCAGGAAACTCCTCGAACTTCAAGGCGAGTTGGTTGTCAAATTGATTGATAGTGCACATGTGCCGGGTCCATCGGATACTATGTGTACTCCTGGATTAGGTGCCAGTATTGATATTCATGTATAGGGAGCGGCTTTTGCGGCTCGAGAAAGAGGTGATAATCCAGTAAGTGAACCGAGGCCAGACTTAGGGAAAGGTCTGGTGTTTGTATTTTATGATAAATCCGGTTTAATCGAACGAAAGGAGATCGACATATGGAAATAGCCATCCGTGGAAAAAACATTGAATTAACCCCGGCCCTCAAGGACTACATCGATGATAAGGTGGGACGTCTGGAGAAATATTTTGAGAGCATTAATGCGGTTGATGTAACCCTGACGGTTGAACGGAACCGGTCAATCGAGAAGACCCAGCGTGCCGAGGTCACTATGCATGTCAACGGCACGGTTATCAGAGCCGAGGAAGCAAGTGTCAGCATGTACTCATCCATCGATATCGTGGTTGAGAAACTTGAGAGGCAGCTTAAGAAATACAAATCCAAAATTTATAATTCGATGAGGGATCGTGGAAGAACCAGGAAGGCAAAAGGGATGCCCGCTGAGATTGAGGCTGAATTGGAGAGCGGTAACGGCGAAGCGGATGATGCGTATATCGCCAGAACCAAGCAGGTGATTCTCAGGCCCATGACCCCATCGGAGGCAACATTGCAGATGGAGTTACTGGGGCACGATTTTCATCTGTTCCTCAACCCGGATTCAGGTGACGTCAACCTGGTCTACCGCAGGAGAGATGGAAATTACGGTCATCTCGTTCCCGAGACAACCGGCTGAGAAATCAACGCGTAATCATATGATTAAAAATAATCCCTCCCTTCACGGGAGGTTTTTTTATATGCAAATAAAATGAGGATAACATTGAAAAAAGTGCGTCGGGAAGTGTAATATATGCAGATTAGTGACGAAATAACCCCTGATGGCCGGGGAAGTTATACTGTGCAATTTTTTAGCGATAAATTGCACAGCGTTGGACAGTCCGTACGAATGAACCGGAAAGTTAATGATCTCTTGGATAATTAATAGATTCAGTTACGATCTGGGCATCGACCTGGGCACCGCAAACACGCTTGTGTATCTGCGTGGGGTCGGTGTTGTAATTCGTGAACCGTCCGTTGTTGCAATTGACAAGGACACAAGGCGTGTGCTGGCGGTCGGTGACGAAGCCAAGAAGATGATCGGCAGGACTCCCGCGAATATCGTTGCCATAAGGCCTATGAAAGACGGCGTTATCGCGGATTTCGAAACGACCCAGAAAATGCTCGAGTACTTTATTCGCAAGGCAAGGGTACACGGTCATTTCATACCGCCGAGACTTGTTGTTGGAATTCCGTCGGGAATCACGGAGGTTGAAAGACGTGCGGTTTATGACTGCGCGAAAAATGCGGGAGCGCGGGAAGTCTACCAGATCGAGGAACCCATGGCAGCCGCTATTGGCGCGGGACTGCCGGTTGATGAGGCGTTCGGGAGCATAATAGTCGATGTCGGCGGGGGCACGACCGAGGTGGCTGTAATCTCACTTGGTGGAATCGTCAATTCGGTTTCCATCAGGGTGGCCGGTGATGAGTTTGACGATTCGATTATAAATTTTGCGAAGTTAAAATATAATTTATTGATAGGTGAACGTCAGGCGGAGCGGATCAAGATGGAGATCGGCAGCGCCTATCCGTTGAAAGAGGAACTGACCACGTTGATGCAGGGACGGGACCTTGTGACCGGTCTTCCCAAAACCGTCCGGGTGACTTCTCCGGAGATTCGGGAGGCTCTGGCCGGACGGGTGAATTCGATTGTTAAGGCTGTCAAGGACGCGCTTGAGGAGACGAGTCCGGAACTGTCGGCGGATGTATACGAACGCGGTATCATGCTTGCCGGCGGCGGCTCACTTCTTAAGAATCTGGATAAGAGAATAGCGCAGACTACCGGCATACCGACCTTTGTCGCCGATGATCCCATGACCGCCGTGGTTCATGGCACCGAACGCGTGCTTGAGGATATCGAGCGCTTGAGGCATGTGCTGGTAACGCCCATAAGGCGGTAAGAAAAGTGAGCATTCAACGACTGCTCGGAATTGTTGCACTCCTTCTTTTCATCGTTTTCGTGGCGAGCTTTTTCGCCGTGCTTGTACGGCTTTCGTGGATCGGCGTTACCACGGAAAGGTATGCGGAGATTGTTCAGGATGAAGCTGTAGGGGAGGGGCCTGTCCTCACGCGTTTCGATCTGTACGGTCTTAATCCTGAAACAGGCCGTCTTAGATTTAATATCTCATCGAGAATTGATTGCCGTTCAGCTCCGTTCGATAAGCTGGCGGACGGTCGGGACATCCTGCTGAGAATTGAAAATGTCGTTCCGGAACTTAAGCGGAATACGGATCTGATCGCAGCTTACAGAGAACCTCCATCCGGCGAGTCATATGTGAATCTCGACTTCGGCGAGTTCGAGATGGACATCTTCGACAGGCGTGATTTCTATCCGTTTGACGGTTACGAGCTTAGCTTTAATTTTGCCTATTTTATTTCCGGGGATACTCAAGATTACACGGGATCATGGTACCAGCCGAACAGAGTGATAATCAGAAGCTTCACGAACATGATTCTCCTGAATCCGCGGTATGGTGTGACTTCGATGGGCGACAGCGGCTTCAGAACAAGGGTTGCCAGGCTGAGAATCCTTCAGTACCTGACCGCTACGCTATTGCTTATCGAAATACTCTTTATGGTATACCTCCTTACTTTAGTCAATCTCCAGGAACTCATGGCCAAGGGCCTGGGTTACCTGATTGGTTTGTATATCGTCCGTAACATCCTTGTCACGAACGCTCCTCAATTCCCGACGATTATCGATTACAGCACGATTTTTCTTATTTGTGTCGTCTTCTTCATAATGCTCTTCAAGTTTCTCGGAGGAGCTGAGGAACGCGCGCTGATTACCCTTCCCGTTGCGTGGCGTAACGCCATGACAGCCGGAAGGGAATCGGGCGGGAACGAATCCGATAATGAGAAGAAGGAGCTTGGAAAGAACGAGGAATCGGACGATGAAGACATCCGGGATCAACTTGATTGATAACCCGGCAGGTTAGATCTTTCTGATTTCAGGATCGGCAGTTCAATGTATTCACGGAAACGAATCCCCCCATTTTTAAAAATATCAGGCGTAGTAATCGCGCTTGTTCTTCTGATTATACTTCTTGGACATCTGGATTTCCCCGGCTGGATTCTCAGGGTTCTGGGCGGCATTATTCCGGAGGGCAGGCAGTCCGCGTACACAATTGAGGAGGTTGAGGAGCTTAGAGAGCGGATTGGCAGTATCGAGGGTGAAAATGCGCTTCTCAGGGAGATGGTCGTCAATCTCAAGGGTGAATGCGGACTTGATAATTCGGAGATCGCAGGCGAGCATGAGATACTCCCGGCAAACGTGATATATCGCGACCATGCCAGGCTGTTCGAAACGGCGATCATCAATCGTGGATTATCCGATGGAGTTGAGACGGGTATGCCCGTAATTGATTCTGCCGGGCTTGTGGGAAGAGTGGTTTCAACCAGCGGGGCGATATCCCGGATCGAACTTGTGACAGGTCCCGACTGTTCGTTTGGAGTGATCGACCAGAGGTCGCGTGAGCTGGGAGTTGTCAGGGGAAGCGACCCGGTCAGGTGGGTACGCTCCGATGGTTCGACTGCCGACGGCGGGCAGCTTCCGCCGGATATTCTCGAACTGGAATACTTAAGCCCGTCCGCCGATATCAGCATCAGGGACACACTTGTGACAAGCGGGCTGTCGGGAATCACCCCGCTGGGCATACGGGTTGGCGAGGTTGTCGAAATCATCAGCCGATCCGAGCAGGGCTGGTTCGACATCCGCGTAAGACCTTTCGCCAATCTTGAACATCTCAGCGTTGTGGGGGTTGTGTTGTATCGCGAGGAGGAGCATTCGGAACTTGAGGAACTTCTCGGCGAGGACAGCTCCATGGTCGGTCCACCGGTTCCGGATATATCGCCGGACAATTAGTTTTTTAGTTCTGTTGATACTGAAAGTTTGATAAAAGACCACGGGCCATGAACGATATTTTCGAAAAGATCACCTTCTGTATTGAAACCGGTTTTGTTAAACATGTCTTCTTTCTGGAGCGCCGGCTTTCCAGGGATTATTGAAAAAGGCACAATATTTCTCGATTTATAGTCATATAAAATTATGCCGCCCACAAACTTAATCCTGTATCGACCGGTTTTTTAATAATCTGCGGGTTTGTGGGTGTCTTTTTCTGGATGATTGACGATAGAAAGGTCACCCACAAACCCGATGGTTATCCAGGATTGGTAGAAACAGGATCAAGTTTGTGGGCGGCATAGATGGATTTTAGTTACTAAATATTTTAGTGCGGTAAATCACATCTCTTCAGGTTTAATTTTCCCGGTGGGTTCCTGGATCGGCAGATCGATAATAAATGTCGTTCCCTCGCCCTCGATCGATGAGAACGCCAGGATTCCACCGTGTTCAATAACTATCCTGTCGCTGTTGACAAGTCCCAGACCGGTTCCCTTCGCCTGCTTCGTCGTAAACCACGGCTCGAAAATCAACTCAATATTTTCCTTCGGAATTCCACCGCCCGTGTCCTCGATAAACGTACGCGCGTAGCCGTTCTGCAATACAGTGGTGACCTTCAGCGTGCCCTCGTCCCCCATTGCCTGGAGTGCGTTCAGCACCAGGTTTATAAACACCTGTCTCATCTGGTCGGGATCGATCACAACATTCGGCAGACCGTCCTGGAATTCCGTTATGATCTCGATCCCATGATGTTCCTTCTGGAACTGGAGGAACATAATGCTTTCCTCAAGCACCTCGGTTAGTCTGATAGAGCGTTTCTGTGCCGGACCCAGGCGAGCGAACTTGAGAAGGTCCTTGATCGTGCCGCTTGCGCGGTTGATATTGCCCAGTGCCGCTTCCATTGCAGACCGCTCGGGGCTGTCCTCGGGAAGGCGGCCTGCAAGGACCTGCAGGAATCCCGACACTCCGGCCAGCGGGTTGTTCACCTCGTGCGCGATTCCCGCCGCCATCTGGCCGAGCGTCGCAAGTTTCTCGCTTCTGAAAAGTTGTTCCTGGAGCGCGGTGACATCGGTGATGTCCTCGAAAAGAATCACGGCTCCGTGACGGTTTCCGGTTCCCGGAAGCGGGTTCACCTTGATGTTCAGTTTCAGTGTTCGCCCGGGGAGAGTGAGGGTCCAGCTTTCGCCGACACCTTCATAACTCCGTCCGTCCTCCAGGACCGAGTTGACGATTTTATGGAATTTCTCCTCAAGATTGACCAGCCTGACCGCCTCGAAAGGAATACCGGTGACATCCCTGTCCTCCATGTTGAGTATTTCGAGAAGCGACGGATTCAGCGACTGGATCAACCCGCGCTCGTCGAGAACCATCACACCGTTCGGGAGGCTTTTGAATGTTCGCTCCCTGAATGTAATTTCCCGTGATAAATCCTCGACCAGCATCGCGTTATGGAGCGCCATTCCCGCCTGGTTGGTGAAAGTCTCAAGGAACGCAAGGTTGCTTTCATCCACTCGGTGCCTGGGATTCCTGTTATCCACGATCAGCAGGCCGACCAGGTTGAAAGCGGGGCACTGGATACATTCGCTGATATCCTCAGGTCGATCCGTCTTACAGAACGGACATTCGTCGCGACACAGCCAGCAGGCATTCCATCCGAAAGCCTGCACCGGGCAGCTCACCTTGTCGCAGTCGTACATCTCAAAACACGATTGCTCCTTCTTGGTGAGAAGCGGGACCGTGACAAGACTTTTCGAGAGATTGTAGTTTCTGATGAACTCGCGATCCGGCATACGGGAGCTGCCGAAAAACAGGCTCTTTCCCCGCAGCATGGCATCTTTGAGAAAATGCTCGTGACGAACATCGATGTCCATAAAATGGTGGGAGCGGTTTGTTGAGTCGAGCCTGAATCCCTTGAGCATTTTCGTCTGCCTGTCGAGCACAAGGAGGAAAGTGTGTGTGAAACCGAATTCATCGGCCAGTCCGGCAAGAATTGTCTCGACAATGTCGGGGATATGAGTGGTTTTTAACAGATTCGTTGACAGCTGATTGAGCTTGGTCAGGGATCTTGTCGCGTCCTCAAGAAGTTCCGTCCGGCGCAATAACTGGAGGTTGAGTCTCTGCAGATCTTCCGCAATGATCTGGTTTATCGCCATTACGAGGAACAGGAAGCCCAGAGGATCGACGAGGCTTTCAAGTATCCTCGGGAGAATTGACTGGACACTGTCGCTGAGATCGCCTGCAAGGTAGGCCATGTAGGCAAGGCGTCCGAATGCCAGGAAAAGGAAAAATCCCTGGGCGTAGATTGATCGTTCACGGGCGTGCGTTATCAGGATGATCAGCGCGTATACAAGTAGAAATGCCTCCTGAAGGGAGAAAATCCATTCCCCCAGAAAAATTCCATTCAGTCCGCTTTCCGATGGTATGATGCGCCATATCCCGGTCTGGGTGTCCGGAGCCAGGATGGAGATTAGCCCCATCACAAGGAAGCTGACCATGAGCGTTATCGCCAGGTATCTCAGTACATTAGAGAACTGCTTCCGTTCAATCAGACGGTGGGATACCAGTCCATGGACAAGGATCAGTATGCCTCCCACAGTTAGGGTATTGCTTGTGACACACCAGAACGGTGCCTGCAGGATGGGGGGATCTGAAATCGCTGCGTTCCCGAGGATCTTCAATATCAGCGCGAGGAAATATGCTGAAAGACCCCACGAGAGGATCGAATACTCGCTTTTTTTCTGCCGGCTGGATTCCAGTATCGTGTAAAAAAGCCCGACGCAAACCATCACGAACTCAAAGAACGTGAGGGCAAGCATCGATTGTTCAAATCCATGAAACATAGCAATCGTTCGGCGTAGTCAATTCCACACCATGTACATTATAACTGAAATCAAATCACTACCCCAATAATATTCCTGCACTAAAATATTTAGTAACTAAAACCCATCTATGCCGCCCACAAACTTGA
>CBDUUJ010000127.1:0-7340 GCA_965370205.1 uncultured bacterium | reverse complement strand
TAGCGAGCAATCCATTCTTTTCACGAATTGTGAGACAGCTTCTAAAGGGTGGGGTACCGAACAGATATCTTACCGGCCGCCGAAACGGCGGTCGCGTTTCTGGTAATCCTTTAAAGCCTGAAGGTAATGGGATCGACGGAAATCCGGCCAGAAGACGGGCGTGACCCAAAGCTCCGTGTAAGCGATCTGCCAGAGAAGGAAATTGCTGAAACGCATCTCGCCGGATGTTCTGATCAGAAGGTCGGGATCGGGAAGTCCGCCGGTATCGAGATACCTTGCAAAGCTGCGCTCATCGAGGTTTTCAATACTCGCCTTCCCATCCTCATAATCCTTAAAGAGCTTTTTAATCCCCTTGACTATTTCATTTCGTCCGGAGTATGAAAGCGCGAAGTTGATCTTGAGCCCGTCATTGTTGCGAGTCAGGTTTATAATGTTCTTGACACGCTTGTAAAGGCTGTCGGGAAGGTCCATGAGATTTCCGAGAATGTCCACGTGGATATTCCGCCCATGGAGCTGCTCGATTTCCCTTATCGCCGCCTTCTCAAATATCTGCATCAATCCGGAAACCTCAAGAAGCGGACGTTTCCAGTTTTCCTTGCTGAACGCATAGAAAGTGAGAATCTCGATTGCGTTTGTGCCTGCCAGATTATTGATATCGAGAGTCATCTCGATGGACTCACGCACCGTTTTTACGCCCGCGCGGTGCCCTTCAAGCTTGTTAAGCCTGCGCTCTTTCGCCCAGCGGCGATTGCCGTCCATAATAAAAGCTATATGCCTCGGCAGCATGGCAAGGTTCAACTCGCTCAGCAATTTAAGCGGATCGGTGCTTTCGATATATGGAGTTCCGCTCGTCGATTCCTGACGCGACGCATTCTCCTTCGATATTCTAATGGAACCTGGCGGTTCGGATCGGGTCATTGGCTGATCAACAACTCCCTTGAAATCAAATCGTAATTATTTCCTCTTCTTTCTTCTTGAAGAGCTTGTCCATCTCTTCCGTGCCTGTGTTGGTCAGTTCCTGGATCTGCTCCTGCGCATCTCTTGAATTATCCTCACTGACCTTTCCGGTTTTCTCTTCCTTGCGAATCCTGTCTATGTACTCACGGCGAATATTTCTAAGCTGTACCTTGCCGTCCTCCACCATCTGCTTGATCATCTTAACCATTTCCTGCCTGCGCTCCTGCGTGAGAGGCGGGATATTCAGCCTGAGAATGATTCCATCCGACTGGGGAGTAAGGCCGAGGTCCGATTTTAAAATCGCCTTCTCTATCGCGCCCAGATTGTTCTTGTCAAACGGCCGGATCATGATAGTGGACGCATCTCCAATGCTGACTGTCGCGACCTGGTTCAGGGGCATCTGCGAGCCATAGGCCTCGACCATCACGCGATCCAGCAGAGCGGGATTTGCGCGCCCCGTTCGAACCATCGCAAGATCGTGAGCGAGGGACTTGACTGCTTTGTTCATGCGCTCATCGGCCTCTATATATGCTTCTTCCACCGACATTTTCATTACCCCCAATGCTTTACTCCGGGGATTGATCAGTAATATATCTACACGCTCCACATGGAGACAAATTTGATTTTACTTGATCCCCTCCTCTACATCAAGCACCCCAGACCTTCTCAACCCGCTGTTATCAGAGTTCCATGCTCCGTTTCACCCTCGGCAATCCGGATCAATACGCCGTTTTCGTTCATATTGAACACGACCATCGGCAGTTCTCCATCCTGCGCAAGAGTGACAGCGGTCAGATCCATGACACCGAGTTTTCTCGAAATAATTTCACTGTAGGTGATTGTATCGAACCGCTCGGCGTCGGGATATTTTTTCGGGTCTTTATCGTAAACGCCATTCACCTTTGTCGCCTTGAACATGACATCGCAGTTAAGCTCCAATGCTCTCAACGCCGCCGCTGTGTCCGTCGTGAAAAAAGGATTTCCCGTACCGGCAGCGCAGAGGACCACCCTTCCCTTCCCTATAATCCTGCGTCCGAGATCGGGACTATAGGATTCGGCCACGGGACCAACGGCAATGGCTGACAAAACAACCGCGTCCACTCCCGCGCGTTTTATTCCGTCCCTGAGGGCAATCGCGTTCAGAAGAGTGGCAAGCATACCCATCTGATCCGCCGCGACCTGATCCATCCCGCCGGCGATCCCCATCACGCCACGGAAGAAATTACCCGCCCCCATGACAACGGCAACTTCCTTCCCGGCTTCCATAAGCGACGCAATCTCACCGGAAACACGATCCAGCGTACCCGAATCGATGCCCTCGCCGCTCTCTCCACCAAGAGCTTCGCCTGAGATTTTCAGCATTATCCGTTTGAATTCTCCGATCCTGTCAGTCATGTTCAGCCTTTCTTACAGCAAATGTCCGGGAAGCATACCACGGGATGGGTTTAATGAAAAAGCCGATTCCCCGCTAATACCAATCTTGGTAAATAAATCGTTTGTAATCACGGGGGCACTTTATTTTTGCTTTCTATGACTTTTAATTAATCAACGATCTGCAGGGCAAAAAAAAATGTCCCCTCAATCAAACGAGCCTGCAGGCAGGGGGGGAAGTGAGACACTGTTCTTCAGGATTTTATTTTGGACAAGAGTGACCGAATTTCGTAGAACAGCACGGCAGTGCGTTTTCATATGGTAATAAGCATCAGGGACGCACTGCCGTGCGGGACTGTTGAAAAAGGCGCAATTGAAAAAATTGAGCAAAGAAACAACAGAAATGGGTGGCACCTTCAAACATCATCCTGATGTTTGTGGGTGCTGGATTAATCATGCTGAACGGTTCATCAATACAAGGATTTGAAGCAGAGCACCCACAAGCATCATTCTCGGCTGACGCCTCGAATGCTGCTTGAGGGTGCCACCCGGTCCTGTGAGAAGATCAAAAAAAAGAAAATTAAAATCCGATTGAATCAGAAAATCGACTGTTTGAGCGGACAATAATATGACATGCCTTTATAGGCATATCGGAGGATTTAACCGATTATGAAAAGAATTGGAGTGCTGACATCAGGCGGAGATGCTCCAGGGATGAATGCAACTCTCAGGGCGGTAGTACGGATGGGTATCCATCGCGGTCATCGGATTTTCGCATTTTATAACGGCTTCAATGGATTGTATGAAAATGATTCGGCTGAGATGTATAACCGGTCGGTCGGCGACATCCTCACCCGTGGCGGCACGATCATCGGAACCGCCCGATTCCCGGAGTTCACAAAAGCTGAAGTTGTGAAAAAAGCCGCACGGAACTTCGAGCTTCGTGAAATGGATGGTTTGATTGTAATCGGCGGCGACGGGAGCTTCCGGGGAGCGATCGAACTTGGAGAGCTGGGCGTTCCGATTGTCGGACTGCCCGGGACAATCGATAACGATATCAACGGCACGGACAACACTATCGGATTCGATACGGCAGTCAATACCGTGCTGGACTGCATCAAAAAACTCCGCGATACGGCATCCAGCCATGGACGGACAATCATCATCGAGGTCATGGGACGTCATTCCGGATGGATCGCTCTCAAGGCAGGTCTTGCGGGCGGATCGGAAGCGATACTGGTGCCGGAGATTCCCTTTGACCTGGAGGATCTCGGCCATCGTCTTGAATCCGGCATAGCAAGGGGAAAGAAACACTCGCTTGTGGTTCTCGCGGAAGGTGTCATGAGCGCGAATGAACTTGCACACACCATGAAGGACAAGATGGGATTTGTCGCGAATACTGTTGTGCTGGGATATGTCCAGCGCGGCGGGAGTCCGACCGCAAACGATATTATCCTTGCAAGCCGGCTTGGAGCCAGGGCGGTCGATGAGGTCGCCGGAGGCTCATCGAATGTCATGATTGGCGAAATCAAGGGCGATATCGTGGTCACACCGCTTAAAGAAGTGCTTGCCGAGCGAAAAATAATCGATCCGATGCTGTTCCATCTTTCCGAAAATCTGGTGCATTAGTCGATGTTTCATTTTACTCGTCATCTGCTGCATCCTCTTCTTCATTAATTGCCTTTCCTTTTGATCGGGTTTAATCACGACACATTTACTGCAATTTAATCGATATTAATATATTATTGGAAGGCAGCACCCTCTCGGTGTCTGTCATTACTTTGCATAATTTAGTCAGATGGCAACTAAATTACCAGGAAAACGGAAAGCCGCCATAATGGTGGCCGCGCTCGGTAAGGAATCCGCTGCGGGAATTTTCAAGTTTCTTAACGACTCGGAAGTCGAAGCCATCACCATGGAACTGGCTAATATCGGCAATATCGAAAATGATACTATTGATGATGTCTATAATGATTTCTATCAAATTGGTGTCGCGCAGCAGTATATAACTCAGGGTGGAGTGGAATATGCCCGTGAGATCCTTGAGGAAGCTCTCGGGAAATCGCGCGCTGAAGAGGTTGTGCAGCGCCTTTCAACCTTCCTGCAGGTAAGCCCGTTCGATTTTGTCAGGCACACCGACGCGCAGTCGATTGTTAATTTCATCATCAACGAACACCCGCAGACCATCGCGTTGGTCATAGCCTATCTTGATGCCGGCCAGGCATCCGTCCTCATGGAAGCTCTGGACCCGGAGAAACAGGCCGAGGTCGCCAGGCGTCTCGCCCTTCTCGACAGGACAAGCCCTGAAGTTATCAGAGAGATAGAGCGCGTAATGGAGAAAAACCTTTCGTCGATCCTGTCGCAGGAATACACAACTGCCGGCGGAGTCGGCGCATTGGTTGACATCCTGAACAAAGTCGATCGAGGCACCGAGAAAGCGATTCTTGAAGCCCTCGCGGACCGTGATCCCGAACTGGCCGAAGAGGTCAAGAACATGATGTTCGTATTCGAGGACGTCACTCACCTGGACGATCGCTCCATTCAGCAGGTGCTCAGGGAAGTCGACACGAAGGAACTTTCTCTCGCGCTTAAAGGTGTGAGCGAGGAGGTTTCCTTAAAGATATTCAAGAACATGTCCAAGCGCGCTGCAAGCATGCTGCAGGAGGAGATGGAGTTCATGGGTCCGGTGCGTCTCAGAGACGTGGAAAGCGCCCAGCAGCGCATTGTCAACATAATCCGGCAGCTCGAGGACGCAGGCGATATCATTGTTTCCAAGTCTGACGAGGAGGAATTAATTGCCTGATCAGAATGTTCCAGATCCCCCCCTCCCCGAAGAGTCGAAGCCGGCTGTTATCAAAGGATCTCCCATTGCCGGACAGGCTGAGAAACTGGTCCGTGTCCGACGCGAGATCAATCAACTCGAAAATCTGACCCGGATTGAACAGATTGAGAAGAACGCTCGCGAAAAAGCCGATGCCCTTCTCGGCAAAGCCCGGACCGAAGCGGGGAAAATCCTCACCGACGCAAAAAATGAAGCGCAGTCAATCAGGGATACGGCACGGCAGGAGGGCGACCTCGCCGCCAAACGTGAGGCACTGGAAAAAATCGCAGGACTGATATCGAGCCTTGAGAATGAAATCGAAACCCTTAAAAACATCAGAGCGGATTTCCTCCGGGCGAATCTGATTGGAATTATCGATCTGTCATGCACTCTCGCGCAGAAAATCCTGGTATGTGAACTCAGGACCAGACCCGAGGTGGTCGCCGACCGCGCCCGTGCACTCCTGGAACGGATGCCACCCGGTCATTCAATAACCCTTATAGCCAGCCCGGATGATATCGAGATTATCCAGCAGTATCTCGTTGAGGCCGGGGGACCTTCGGACGCCATCATCCCCTCCCTGAGAAGCGACCCGGAAATGACCGCGGGAAGTCTCAGGCTTGAAAGCGACTCCGGACGCATCGATGCAGGCGTTCTGGATCTCCTGGAAGAACTTGGAAATCTCCTGAACGAACAGGCCCGTCACTATGCCGAGGACGATTACCCCTGGTGGGAGGGGTGTCATGGCGACTGACACTGAATCATTTCAGCCTCTCGATTTCAGCACCTTTACCAATACCATAGATGTAAATCCGGCGTTTCATGTCGACGGCACAGTCACGAAGCTGATCGGAATCGGCCTTGAGGCCGCACTGCCCGATCCTGCCCAGGGTCAGGTTGTCGAGATTGAGAGATTCAATAATCCACCTCTGAAATGTGAAGTTATCGGCTTTGACAACAGGCGTGTAATCCTGATGCCGCTTGGCGACCTGGAGGGGGTCCGTCCCGGCGCCAGGGTCAGAACAATCGCCAATGGATTGAGAATCAATGTCGGTGATTTTTTAATTGGCCGTGTTGTCGGAGGACTGGGAAAACCCAGGGATGAGGGACCTGAATTCCCGCGCGGACAGGCGATCCCTATCGAGCGTCCCGGACCGAATCCCGTCACGAGACCGTTGATCACCGAACCCATGGTTACCGGCGTCAGGGCGATCGATTCGATGCTGACACTCGGTAAAGGCCAGAGGGTTGGAATTTTTTCAGGCAGCGGTGTCGGAAAAAGCATTCTGCTCGGCATGATGGCGCGATACACGGAGGCCGATGTCAATGTGATCGCGCTGATCGGCGAACGCGGTCGCGAGGTACGTGAATTCATTGAACGCGACCTCGGTGAAGAGGGTCTGAAAAGGAGCGTTGTGGTTGTGGCGACATCGAATCAACCCGCGCTTCTGAGACTTCGCGGGGCATTGGCCGCAACCGCGATCGCGGAATATTTCCGCGACTCGGGACGTGACGTTCTTTTCATGATGGATTCCCTTACACGATTCGCTCTCGCCGGAAGGGAGATCGGACTCGCTGCCGGCGAACCGCCCGCCACACGCGGATATCCACCTAGCGTTTTCGGTCTCATTCCAAAGCTTCTCGAACGCGCGGGACGATCAAATCGTGGAAGCATCACCGGCTTATATACGGTTCTGGTCGAGGGTGATGACCTTACCGAACCGGTCAGCGATATCTCCAGGGCGACACTTGACGGACACGTTGTGCTCTCGCGAGAGCTTGCCGACCGGGGCCATTATCCGGCTATCGACATGCTGACAAGCGTTTCAAGGGTCATGCGCCAGGTTACCGATCCCAGCCATGTTCGCGCGGCAAATCGTCTGAAAGAACATCTGGCGGCATATCGTGAGATGGAGGATTTGATAAACATCGGAGCATACCAGCGGGGAGCAAATCAACGAGTGGATGCCGCGATCGACCGGATGGACGGTATCACCGCATTTCTGAAGCAGGACATGATGGAGGGCGCCGGTTTCCAGGAGGCCATCCAGGGCCTTAACTTCGCCCTGGGAGAACCTGTCGATGCCGGCCAGGTTCAGGAGGAGCAACCGCCTCCCATCCAGCCGAATTCATCAGGAACCCAAACCGACAGCCCTCCCGCAATTTTTCCGCAGGGAGCATATGAAGACTG
>CBDUUJ010000126.1:0-7356 GCA_965370205.1 uncultured bacterium | reverse complement strand
CAGGAGTCTTTCCGTGCTTCACGAGAGTGCAAAGGATGTCGGCGCGGTCAATACCGTGGTGGTGGACGGGGAGCATCTGATCGGCTGGAACACCGACCGCATTGCGTTCGCGTCGGTTGTTCGGGCAACACTTGATGGGCGGGAAGATCGCGGGGAGAAATGGACGGCGGTGATTCTCGGAGCTGGCGGTGCATGCAGAGCGATAGTGCATGCGCTTTTCGATCTCGAAATCGTGACGGAGATAATCATTATAAATCGAAGTGACGATCGCAAGTTTTTCATGCTGCTCGATATCCAGGAAGCATGTGATGAAAAGGGGATCAAACTTCTTCAGCATGAATGGCTGGAATGGAAGACTCTGCCGATTGACAGCGGGAATCCGGTGATGCTTATCAACGCGACACCGCTTGGCAGTATGGACGCGAGTGGGAAGATTGGCCAGTCGAGTCCCGTGCCGCCGTCGGATGTTCTTGATAAAATTTCACTGGTTTTCGATCTCGTCTATAATCCTCCCGTTACTGAATTGATGGAAGTCGCACGGGACGCGGGATTGCAGGCGGTGGGGGGCGGATCGATGCTGATCGAGCAGGCCATTTTATCGCGCGCGATTTGGTTTGGGGAGGAGAAAATTGAGGAGGAGCGTGCTGCGATGGTCGCCGCGTATTCATCGTGGGCGACGAAGACGGCGCGAGTAAAAAAGTCGGAGCAGGTTTGATATGATGTTAAGATGGATGACAGCGGGGGAGAGTCATGGACAGGGACTTGCGGGAATTATTTCCGGTCTGCCTGCGGGTTGTGCAATTTCTATTGAAAGAGTGAATGCCGAACTTTATAAACGTCAGCAGGGAATTGGCAGATCGAAAAGACAGGAAATTGAAAGGGACACGGCGAATTTCATCGCAGGGATTCGTCACGGTGTAACGATCGGAAGTCCGATTGCGGTTTTAATAGAGAACAAAGACCATGAAAATTGGCGTGACGTGATGTCGGTGGAACCTCCGGAAATGGGGGAAAGCGAAAAACAGCTTGCGATGCCTCGACCGGGTCACGCCGATCTTGCCGGGATGCTCAAGTGGGGTCTCAGCGATGCCCGTAATATTCTGGAGCGCGCGAGTGGACGGTCGACCGCTGTAGAGGTCGCACTTGGAGCGGTATGCAGACAATACCTGGAATGTTTCGGATGTTACATCGGCGGCAGGATTATCAAATTCGGAAGTTATTCCCTTTATGGAGCGGATGAATTGACTCCGTCAACACGTGCGGATATTGATGATCCGGAATCGCTGTTGAGTTATGGAAAAACCACGGATGAGCAGCGGTCGATGATGGAAAAAGTTGTGGATGATGCACGGAAATCCGGCGACACTGTCGGGGGAGTTATTCAGGTGGTAGCGGCGCATGTGGTTCCGGGACTGGGAAGCTGCGCAAACGCGGATGAACGTCTGGATTCGCGGCTGGCATCGGCGGTTATGGGAATTCCGGGGATCAAGGCGATGGAGATCGGATCGGGAATCGCGCAGGCATCGCTTGGTGGAAAGGAAACGCATGACAGATACGCGAGAGAGGACGATCCGGATTGCAAGCCATGGTACGGTCGGTCAACAAATTATGCTGGCGGGATCGAGGGCGGAATTACAAACGGTGAACCGATATTTCTGACCGCGTGGATGAAACCGCTCGCGACAATTAATCCGCCGAATGTAAGCATCGATCCGGGTACGAAATTTTCTGTAACGCCGGAATCGTCGGAACGGAGCGATGTTGCGGCAGTCGAGTCGGTCGCGTGTGTGATGGAGGCGGTGGTCGCGATGGAACTTGCACGGTCGCATCTTGATAAATTAGGCGGCGATACGATGTCGGAAGTTGAGTATGCGGTTGAAAAATATCTGGAATCGATTGGGTTGTGAGCTGATATGACAGGACACCTTTATTTAACCGGATTTTCGGGATCGGGAAAAACATCGATCGGTGAGGACCTCGCCCGTCGGTTGAAAGTTGATTTTATCGATCTCGATACCGAGGTTGCGAACCGTTCGGGGAAAGACCTTTCGTCGCTTTTCACCGAGGATGGCGAGCAGGCATTCAGGTTGCTGGAACTTGAGTTTATAACCGAGCTTGCGGATATGGTTAAAAACGGAGATAAAGGGTCGGTTGTCGCGCTGGGAGGCGGGACACTTATCAATCCGATTGTTCAGGAGATGGTGGAGTCGTCGGGAGTGCTCGTATGGCTTCGCGCCGGATGGGAACGCCTGTTCAAACGTCTGCTGGGAGTGAGAGACCGTCCCCTGCTGCAGGAAGCTGAAAAACTTCACGAATTCATAACCTACAACAGGCCGTTCTACGAGGCGCGACTTCCGGGATACGCGCACTGCGACCTGGTTCTGGATGTCGATCACATGGGGCCGGAGGATGTCGCGACCTCGATCATTCGCATCATGGACTGCTCGTGGTTCCTCACCGTGCGATTTTTCGAGCGGACGCATACCGTGCTCTGCGATTCGGGACTTCTCGCACGCGCGGGGCAGATGCTTTACCAGCTTGGCATTCTTCCGAGGGGGCAGGTGTGGATAATCACGACCGGCAAGCTCGATGACGACCGGCTTCCGCTTGCGAGAATATTAAAAGAAGATCTTGAGAGCACTCGTCAGGAAGTGAAAATTCTTCGGGTGCCGGATGGAGAGGCTGCGAAAACTTACGAACAGGTGAATCGCATTCATGACGCGATGTTCGGCGCGGGGACATCGCGGGATGATCTTGTAATCGCGCTTGGCGGTGGGACGGTTGGAGATGTTGCGGGATTCGCAGCGGCCACGTTCATGCGGGGGATCGATATCGTCCAGATTCCGACGACGCTGGTCGGGATGGTCGACGCGGCGCTGGGCGGGAAGACGGCGATAAATCATCCGCGCGGAAAAAATCTGATCGGCGCGTTTCATCAGCCGAAAGCGATCCTGATCGATCCGGTCGTGCTGAATACATCGGCGGATGAATACCACCTTGCGGGTCTGGCGGAGCTGGTGAAATACGGCTGCATCGCCGACATATCGATCATCGAGGAATGCGAGGCGAACTGGACCGATCTTTTGAATCGTCCGACATGGGAAGAGCAGTGGACCCGCGAAGGATGGGGACAGCTCAAGGGTAACCCATGGACACTTATTTCACTGATCAGAAAAGGACTGCAAATCAAGGCGCGGATTGTGAGCGCGGATGAACGTGAGGTAACGGGGGAGAGGACGTTTTTGAATTTCGGGCACACGTTCGCGCACGCGTTCGAGACCGCATCGGATTATTCGATTCCGCACGGGCAGGCGGTCGCGCTTGGCATGAGGGCTGCTTTCCAACTCGGATTGAGCAGGGGTACGGTGACGGAAGATCAAGTTTCGCGAATTGATCAACTTTTGGATGTGCTCGCGCCGGTTGATTTGATCGGGGATCTGGACGAGGGGAGAATCCTTGAGGCGATCAAATATGACAAGAAACGGACGAAGGATGGGATCAGATTTTTAATTCCGGTAGGGTTGGGGGAAATAGAAATCGTCCAGAATGTCAGCGAGGACGAGATAAAGTCGGCGTTGGACGGATTGAGGGAGTAACTGTTTATATTGACAGGTTTGAGGGAGTAACTGATTATATTGACAGGTTTGAGGGAGTAGTGGATGTGGATGAAAATATTTCTTTGATCAAATTAAAGAAAAAAATATTCCGGTACCCCACCCTTTAGGGTGGGTTTTCTAAATCTTCATGAATGGAACTCCATGGCCAATCCTCCGGTCGTTCACATAATCCTGCCGTAACCGGATTATTGATAATGTATTCAATTCGATCCGGGACCTGATTGACGTGTCGCAACCTTCGATCGTAGTATCGTTTTTCCCATGTTTTATCCAATTCCGGATGACGTTTTTTAATTTCTTTGCTACTTCTCCCTTTAACGAGTTGTATGATTTTTCCTATCTGACCATTTTTCGGTTGTGTTAGTAAATGCACATGATTCGGCATAATCACCCAGGCAAGAATAATGGCATGTCCATTTTCTGCCAGGAGTTTGATTTCCCTTGTAACGCAGTCGGCATCAGGTCCGGGAAGGAATGGTTTTAAATGTCTCGTTCTGAAGACAACGTGATAAATCTCGCCAGGAATCTGCCATCGTCTTAGCTTTGTCATAAATGTATAACGTTTCCGGTTAGTAGAAGCTGACATTAAAACGAAAAAAAATATTGTAAAATTTGCAGAGACCCACCCTAAAGGGTGGGGTACCGGAGCGTTGTTGGTTAGTTGGCAGAAAACCCACCCTAAAGGGTGGGGTACCGGGATGATAGTAGTTCGAAATCCGCGGTCTGTTCCCGGTACTTAAGAGAAAAAAATATTAAAAAAACCGGGTTTACAAGTAAACCCGGCAAAACGAATGATAGAGCGTTGATATTTATCTTATTTTGATAATTATCCGGTTGATATTAATCCGGAGTTGTTTTGTCTCCCCTTGAATCTGTATCCGGGCTATTGCCAGACATTCCTGCCATTACAGGTTACATTCTCAGCCCATGTATTCTCAACCATTTCGATGACATTCATCGGAATCGGGACATAGTCCAGGCTGAGAGCTGATTCCTGCCCGCTGCGATAGCACCAGTCGAAGTATTCCAGCATGCCTCGCGCAGTATCCATGTCATCCTGTTCTTTATAAATCAGGATAAAGGATGCGCCGACGATCGGCCACGACTCGGCACCCTGTTGATTGACAAGAACCATGTAGTATCCGGGAGCGTTTGCCCAGTCGGCACTACCGGCAGCTGCGGCAAATGAATCGGCGGTCGGCGCAGCAAAATTACCGCTCCTGTTCTTGAGCAGGCAGTATGTTAGATTGTTTTGAAGAGAGTAGGCATACTCAACATAACCGATAGCTCCATCCAGGCTGGCCACGTAATTTGCAATACCCTCGTTGCCGCGACCTCCAATACCCACAGGCCATTCCAGAGATTTACCAATACCGACCTTTTCTTCCCAGTCCCGTGAAACACTCGACATGTAATTTGAGAATATCCATGTCGTGCCGGAGCCGTCCGCGCGGTGGACGACCACGATTGCCTTGTCCGGGATATTTAGGCGCGGGTTCAGCGATGTGATTGCAGGATCATTCCAGTTTGTGATATCCCCGAGAAATACTTTGGCGAGCACGTCAGGTGTAAATTTAAGTTCACCCGCTTTGATACCCGGAATGTTGATTACAGGAACGACACCGCCGATAATCATCGGGAACTGGATCAGGCCATACTCGTCAAGTTCTTCAGCGTGCAGTGGCTTGTCCGACGCGCCGAAGTTGACCGTCCCTGCCTGGATTGAGGATATGCCTGCTCCCGATCCTACAGACTGGTAGTTCAGCTTCATGTCTGTAAGCTCCTCGTACTCATACGCCCAGAGCGAGTAGACAGGATAGGGGAATGAAGCGCCCGCTCCATCGAGTGATACATGGCTCCAGTTGTTTGTGCCTTGTGCCAGACCAAAGGGTGTCAGCGTAAATAACATCCCAATGGCCAGCAGAATTGTAAGGGTTTTGATCTTCATTTTGATCCTCCTTGGATTTGTGAGGATGAAAAATAGCACTGTTATGTTAAGAATCTGTGTCATTCGCATGACTTTCTTTCGACAAATGGAATTTTATTTTTGATTGGACAGGGAGTTGGGGATAATTGACTTTTCATCAGCTTCATCAATTTGTCACATAAATGTTACTTAATTGCAATATATACTGTTGATACTTCAATTAGTCGCTGTTAGCATTCCCGCAGTTCTAATTTCACAGGCAAGAGTAAACTGCTAAGGAGACCTGAAATGCTGACACGACATTTCATCTTATTAATTACCTCGTTTTGTTTTGTGCTTTGTTTGCCATCCATGGCGCTTGCATCATTCAGTGATGTGCCGCCCGGACACTGGGCGTATGACGCTGTGGACTATATGGAATCCGAAGGGTTCATCACCGGTTATCCGGACGGAACTTTCCAGGGGAACGCCGAGTTGTCCAGATATGAATTCGCGATAGTAATCAGCCGATTGTACAGCCAGTTCCTTGATCGTATCGAGGAGGTTGATGAATCCCCGTCCCCGCCAATTGAAACGGAGGCTGTCCTGGAAATGCTGATGGAGGAATTCGAGAGTGATCTCGACAATCTGAGAAGCCTGGTTGTCGATAACATTTCCCGGATCGAAACCCTGGAGGATACCGTGGAAACGCTGCCGGACAGCGTTGATGAAGTAAGCGCGCAGGTTGATAATATGGATGCTCGCTTTCACCCCTTTGGGGATCTCCGACTGAGGTTCGAGGGGAAATATCCGGAGGAGGATCTCCAGACCCAGAGAGCACGCTACCGCCTGCGATGGGGATTCACATCCAGGATTACCGATGAAATAACTTTTGGAACGCGATTCGCAACCGGCTCTGAAGGCGGGATAACATCAACAAACCGCTCAATAGAAGACGCATTCGGGTTCGATCAAATAACAATCGACCGCGCATATATTACCTGGCAGCCCGTCGATACCGGTTTCACCTTCTACGGCGGCAAGTTCGCGCCTCCCTGGAAAACGACACCTCTCGTGTGGGATTCGGACGCCATGGTTGAAGGGATCGCCCAGCGTTATCAGAGCGATAATTTCAATTTCTACCTTGGTGAACTGGTTCCCGCCAAGGAGGGATTCTATCTTGTGGCTCAGGCGGGTGTCGATGATGTTTTGATGGAAGGATTGGATTTATATCTGACGTACCATTACATGAATGATACATGCTGGGATCGCATCAGTGGAATGATGGTGGATGGAGACCTCAAGAGCCGGTACGATTTCGACCGCATTGACGATTCCGACACATACGACGCCATCGAAGCATATGGCGTTTACAGTTTCGATGCCGGGAATATTCCATTGAAAATCGAAGGGAACTATTATCGCAATCTGGTCGGCGATGCCCTGGAATCCGAGGAGTCGGGATTGCAGCAGGCGGCATGGGTCCGTCTTTCTGTCTTTGGTAAGCCGCGAAATATCGGCGACTGGCGTCTGCGCGGCGAATGGGGAAAAGCCCAGGCCAACAGTGTGTTGAGCTGGCTTACCGATGCCGACAGAGGGTCCGGCGATCATGAATGGTATGCGTTCAACTGGACCTACAGGCTGATGAGAAACACCGACCTCGGCATTACATGGATCAACCGCGACAGACTCTCAAGCAGCGGACATAGAACCGATATTGTCCAGGTAGATGTATCCACGAAGTTCTAAGGAAGGCGGGAAAGACATCCGCTCGAAATAATTATTCAACATGGATCCGGATATGGGTCCATTTTTTTTATTCCACTAAAGTAG
>CBDUUJ010000125.1:0-7367 GCA_965370205.1 uncultured bacterium | reverse complement strand
CAAATTTAAAAATAAATCATACACTCTTCCTTCTTTCGGGGTTCTAATGCATTCCCGATAGTACTATAATCACATTATCAAATTTCGTCCTGCTTACGGGCTGAATGTGGGTTGTCCGGACTGAAACGCTTTCTTAAAAAACTGGGAATCGAACCGAGGGATTTATCCATCTATCGCCGCGCCTTCACGCATATCTCGGCAGCGAGAAACTGTGCAGACAGCTATGAACGTCTCGAATTTCTCGGCGACAGCGTGATCGGTATAGTCGTCAGCGAATTTATATTCCAGAAGTTCCCCGACAAGGAAGAGGGCGCACTGTCAAGAATTCGCGCAATGGTTGTCAGCAGCGAAACCCTCGGCGCGAAAGCAATGGAGATCGGGCTGGACAAATACATCCGGGCTGACACGGTGAGAGTCCGTGGAGGTCAGCAGGCCGAATTTTCCATTCTCGCGGATTCATTCGAGGCGCTTGTCGGAGCGGTATTCGCCGACAGGGGTTATCGGCATGCAAAAGCATTCGTCCTGCGACAGTTAAAAGACGATTGCGTCAATCTGAAAGATATGTCCGGACCGTCGGATTACAAATCCAGACTCCAGGAACTCTGGCAGCAAAAGTGCAAGAAGACACCGGAATACGAGGTGGTATCCGAAGTCGGTCCCGACCACAGGAAGGAATTCACTATCGAGGTGAAGTATCGCCGCAAGGTTCTCGGCAGGGGAAAAGGCAGCAGCAAGAAACGAGCCGAGCAGGAAGCAGCCAGGGAGGCATACGAGCGGGAGATAGCGAAAATCAGTAAAAAACAGCGTTAAAAGCCACTGAGACGGTCTAATTTGCGCATTCTCCTTGAAACATGCCGCATGATGGCTACAATTAACTCGCGATAACAACAAGGAACGAGATGGTGGAGCGTGGAACCACTCCTTACTGAAATAATCCTGGAAGGCTTTAAATCGTTTCGGGACAAAACAAGCCTGAAATTCGATGGACCGTTCACCGCGATTGTCGGTCCGAACGGAAGCGGAAAATCAAATGTCGTCGACGCCATAAAATGGGTGCTCGGCGATCCATCCCCGCGATCCATCCGCGCGTCCACAGGCCTGGAAGCAATTTATCGTCCGGCCAACGGGGACGACAATGAGGACGCAGGATTCGCATCGATAATTATTAAAATCGATAACTCGGAACCGGAGTCACAGGACGAACCGGCTGTGTGGGAAATTGAGCGACGCTACTACCGCTCCGGTGAAAGCATCTACACTCTGAACGGCAAAACCGCCCGTCTCAGGGATGTCCGGGCTGTTATGGCGAGGAAAGGTTTCGGGCTTGGAAGCCTCTCGGTTGTCGGACAGGGTGAGATCGACGGATTTCTCTCGCTCGTGCCATCCGACCGAAGGCTTGTTTTCGAGGACCTCGCCCGGATAAGCGATTTCAAAGCCAACAAGCGGAAAATTCTCGGTCGCCTCGATGATTGCGCTCGAAACGATGAACGTCTCCGCGACCTTCTCGGCGAGATTCTTGTCAGGGTCGATAACCTCGCGGTACAGGCGGAAGCTGCCAGCCGTCACGCGGAGCTGACATCATCCGCCGATGAGATCAAAGCGCAGCTTGCCGCACAGGAATATCTTCTCGCCGGCAGGAATGTCGAGCGGCATGAAAAGCGTTTAGAGGAATTGAATTCCGAACTGGATGACTCACGCGGCAAGAGGGATGATACTGCCGATCGGCTCGCGACCGCCAGGGAGGATTTGAAAAAAGCCAGGGATGAAAATTTCACAACACTCGCTGAATGCGAGGACGGTCGACGAGAGCTTGACCGCGCACGTGCCGAGGAACGCCGCCTGACAGAAGCGAATAAACACCTCTCGACTCTTATCGTAACTCTCGAAAATGAGCTTGCGGAAAGAACGGAACGGATCGAAAAGCTGACCGCCAGACTGGATGAGCTTGCGAAAACCGCAAGTAACGCGGAATTGGAGAGATCACACGCTAAACGACGCTATCTGGACCTCGATGTGTACCTGTCGCGAAGATGGGGCTACACAAGGGCATGCGAACGTGAGCGGGAACGTCTCGCCGGACGGGTCGAGCGCCTGCAGGGCGAGGGTTCGTTCTTCGCGCGCGATGCCGAATTCCACAGCCGCCGCGCGGAAGCTCTCAGAATCGAATCGGAGGAGATCGGCAAAAAGAGCGGCGATCTTCGCGGGGAGATCGTGGACCTGGAATCGGAGGCCGTCCGCCTGAAGTATGAATACGAACTTCTCCAGGCGCGAAAACGGGAGATTGAAGTTTTACTATCTGAAATTAAACAGAAGCTCGCCGCTCTTCGCTCTCAACTTGACGACGCGACAGAGAGTAAACGCGCGGTTGAAACTGAGATTTCAACACTGGAAAATGAAATAAAGCTGCTCGGCGAACTTGAGGAGTCAAAGGAAGGCTACGGTGAAGGTGTCAGGGCAATTCTGGACCGCAGGGGCGAATTGCACGGCCTGATTGGAACTCTCGGCGAGCTTGTCAGTGTTGAACCGGGTCATGAGGCGGTTGTCGAGCGCGCTCTCGGAGATTCGATTGAATTTCTCCTTATTGACACGTTTGAGAATGCCCTCGCGTTGATCGAAACCGTGAAAGCTGAAAATCTCGGGAAAGTTACGTGCATCGTTGTTGAGCTTCTTCCCGATCTTCCGCAGATAACTGAAACCGGGGATATCCTGGACCACTGCTCAATCGATCCCGATCTGAAACCCGTGCTGTCGCTCTTTTTATTGAGCGCGATAGCAGCGGACAGTCTCACGGGAATTGATCCGTCAGAGCTGACCGGGGTTATTGTCACATCCGACGGCGCTGTTTTCCGTCCCCCGGCATTCCTTTCGGGTGGCTCGGAAGTCAAAAGCGCAAGTGGAATTTTCACAAGGCGCGCGAGACTCGACGAGCTTGAAGAACTGGTCGTCAATCGGAAATGGAAATCGGCGGAGCTGGTCGCCCGGATTCATCTGCTTGAGAATCGGATTTCCAGGCTTACAGATGATCTCACACGCGAAAGTTCCGCTCTGGATGAAGTCAACGACTCTCTTGCGATAAACATCACGTCGCGCCAGAAAAATAATGAGCGCACCGAACAGGTCGCCAGGGAAATGAAAAGCCTTGAAGAAAGGCTGGACCGGGTCGTTTCCGAAAGTGAGGGCTGTCTTGAGAACGCGAGGCTCGCAACCCAGGGAACTGAGGCTGTAAAGCGCGCGCGAACAGATGCCGAGCAGGCTTTGGAATTGCTGGAAAAGGACCTCCCCAGGTTCGCGGCGCAGGTGGAGGACCTTCGCGCACGAGTGCAGCGCGCGATTGTCGAGGAGGCAAGCTACAGGGAGGAAGCCGAACGGGCGCGCGCAGAGATCGCAAGGATCGAAGAGGAAATCGCATCCAGCCGCGATGAGATTTCGGAGCGAAAGGGACGCATCGACGCTGTCCGCAACGAGGCTCGCGGAATTTCAGAGGAACTCGATAACGCCATCGATTTGAGGGATTCGCTGGAGGGGACGCTTCCCGAACTTGAGAGGAAGGAAAAGGAAGCGAGCGAGAGAATCAATTCACTCCAGACAAATCTCGATGAGATGGAAACAGCTCTGGACGAGGCACGCGAGAGGGTCTCGGAGATGGAAGGAGCTCTCCATGCACAGGAAATCAAGCTGGCTGAAATCCGGGGCGGTTTGATCTCGCTTGAGAAGGGGCTTGATGAATTCCCCGAATTTGCGGAGCGGATTCGGTCGGGCGAACTCATGGGGAAGGATATACCTTCGAAAAAAGAACTGAATGAGAAATTCGAAACGATCAACCTCGACCTCGAGGAGCTTGGCGATGTGAACCCGCTTGCTATTGAAGAGGAAAAAATGGCGAGGCAGCGTCAGGAGGAACTCAAGAGCGAGCGCGAGGACCTTATCCTGGCCGAGGAGGAACTCCGGAAAGCACTTGAGGAGATCGAACGAGAGAGCGAGAAGGCATTTGTATCTACGTTCAACGACGCGAAGGCGCGGTTCAGTGAAGTTTTCGCCGCGCTGTTCCCCGGCGGATCGGGCGAATTGAGTTTAACCGACCCGGACGATCCCCTGGAAAGCGGAATCGATGTCAGGATCAAATTCCCCGGCAAGGGTGAACTGGACCTGCTTCAATTTTCCGGCGGTGAGCGGTCACTCATCGCGCTCGCGCTGCTGTTCGCGATCCTTAAAGTGAAACCGTCCAGTTTCACTCTGCTTGATGAGGTCGAGGCGGCGCTGGATGATGTCAACACGCAGAAATTCCTCGATTACCTTGCGCAGGAGTTCGATGACCGCCAGTTCATCATGATCACGCACAACAAGATCACCATGGAGCGCGCGGACCGTCTTTATGGTGTCACGATGACCGACGGCGGGATATCCCAGGTTGTGTCGGTCGACCTTAAGAAGCTGAAAGAGGAAGGCATCGAGGAAGCGTTAGGCGCTGTGAATTAATAATCGTTCGATGAGAAATATTATCGAATGCGTATTAATATGAAAGCAATCTACGACACCACCACCGATACGCTCACGATTATCTTCAAAGATAATGTGCCTGTTGCTGAAAGCGATGAGGACAAACCGGGGATTATTCTCGATTACGACAATGAAGACAACCTGGTTTCTCTTGAAATTCTCGACGCATCAAAACGTGTGACCGACACGCGCAAGTTCGAATTCCAGTTGACCGGATAACATATTCATTTAATTCAACTAACTTCGTGAATGGTAAAAAAACTTGCAATTATGCATTTCAAATGCATAATTGCATGATATTATTATTGCCATGACTCAAAAATATATCAAACGCTCGCTGGAGCCGGTATTAATTCGAGCCGTCGGGGAGTTCCCGGCGATCGTATTGACCGGACCAAGGCAATCGGGCAAGACCACACTGCTGAAACACCTTTTTCAGAAAGAGTATAAATATGTTTCTCTGGAACTCCCGGATGTACGCGGAGCGGCTCGGTCAGATCCCCGGGGCTTCCTTGAGATGTATCAGCCGCCGGTGATTTTCGATGAGGTTCAATACGCAGCGGATTTACTCCCCTACATTAAGGAAATCATCGATGCAGACCGCGATAAAAGCGGGCAGTATCTCCTGACCGGCTCGCAAAATCTTATGCTTCTTTCGCGGGTGACGGAATCGCTTGCCGGCAGAGCGGCGATTATGCGGCTCCTGCCTTTATCAAATCGAGAGGCAATTGGCTCCCCATTGAAGCCGTTCCCCTGGGAATCTGAGAGAACCGGTCAATCTGCAGAATCAACTATATCGGATTCACAAAAAAAGAATAAACAAAAGTTACAATATCGGGAGTTATGGAAAAGTTTTCTCAGGGGAGGATATCCTGAACTGACCGCTAATCCGGATCGGGATATTAATCTCTGGCATGCGAGCTATGTGCAGACCTATCTTGAGCGCGATGTGCGATCTCTCCGGCAGATCGGCGATCTCGGTCAGTTTCAGAATTTCCTGAGGGCATTGGCAGCAAGGAGCGGTCAGCTTTTTAAGATGACTGAGATTGCCCGTGATCTGGGTATCGCAGTTAATACAGTGAAAGCCTGGCTGTCGATTCTTGAAGCCACGCACCAGATAACAATTCTTCGTCCCTACTTCGCCAATATCGGAAAGCGTCTGGTGAAGATGCCGAAGATTTATTTCAATGATGTCGGCACTCTTTGCTACCTTGCCGGTCTCAGGAATCCGGAACATGCCGCTGCCGGTCCGATGGGAGGTCCGATTTTCGAAACCGCCGTTCTCTCTGAGATTAGGAAAACAATCATACATCGCGGAGAAAATCCACTCGTGCATTTCTGGCGAACCTCAGATGGAAATGAGATTGATATCATCCTCGAAACTGAAGGGAAGTTGATCCCGATAGAAATCACCACCAATGCGACACCAAATCCGGCAAAGGCTAAACGGATAATCAAATTGCAGAGTGAACTGGGTGACAGGGTCGCACCGGGTTATGTGATTCATCCCGGTGAGACACGGCTTCCGCTTGGTTCCGGTGTCACCGCTCTGCCGTTCTCGGAGTTATAAATCCATCTACCAGTCCGGATTTCCCATCGACTGCAAAATAATGGCTAATCGACAAAAACACCGGATACATATTCTGGTATACTAATTTGCCTGAAATATTATGTTTAACATCTTTAAGAAAAAAAGTGACGATCCGGATAAACCCGATGACAAATCCGGCGAGTCCACGGATTCCGCATCAGAGGAAGAATCCCCTGCTGCAAAACGGACCGGATGGCTTCAGAAACTTGCAGGCGGATTGAAACGTACCCGCGAGAAGGTCGCCGAGCGCATCCAGACAATCGCCGCCGCCAAACGCGGGATCGATCAGGATTTCTATGATGACATTCTTGAGGTCCTCATCGAAACCGACATGGGCATGGATGTCTCCGAGGATATTATCAAACAGCTCAGACGCGAGATCGGCGCACGAGGAGCACAGGACACATCCGAGGCATGCGATCTTCTGGTCGAGCTTATCGGACGCAGTCTCACGGGAGATGCAAGAACGCTCTCGGAAGACGATCTCGAATCGGGCGAAATCACAAAACCTGCCGTGATCCTGCTGACCGGGGTCAACGGCAGCGGAAAAACCACGGTCTGCGGCAAATTATCCCGACGATATCACCTGTCCGGAAAGAAAGTACTGATAATCGCCGCCGACACATTCCGCGCGGCGGCTATCGACCAGCTTAAAGTATGGGGTGAACGCGCCGAGGTCGATTTCCAGGGCGCGCAGGAGGGACGAGACCCGTCGAGTGTCGTCTATGACGGTCTCGCACGCGCGAAAGCCGAGGGTCATGACATCGTTATCGTCGACACCGCAGGCCGCCTTCAGAACAAAGTCAACTTAATGAACGAGCTTGGAAAAATCCGCCGGACGGTCGATAAGCACGTCGAAGAAAACGCGGTCCAGAGTCTTTTGGTGATCGACGCGACCACCGGACAGAACGCTATCACTCAGGCGGAGGTTTTCGGGGAGGTCGCAAAGCTCGACGGTATCATCCTGACCAAACTGGACGGCACCGCGCGCGGCGGAATCGTTCTCGCGATCAAACAGCGGATGAATCTTCCGGTTCTGGAGGTCGGCGTGGGCGAGGGAATCGATGATCTCGTGCCGTTCGATGCCGCCACCTACGCGAGAAGCCTTCTCGGCGACCTCGCGGACGACGAAATCGACTGGCGGGATCGGGTGGGATTTAACGATTAAAAAAAAGAACGGCTATTTTCAGAGCCGCGACCGTCAGGGAGCGGACAAACCATTTTTCAGAGCCGCGACCGTCAGGGAGCGGACAAACCTGTAACAGAGCCGCGACCGTCA
>CBDUUJ010000124.1:0-7368 GCA_965370205.1 uncultured bacterium | reverse complement strand
CTCGTTAAATTCGATTCCCTCGGTGGTTACCAGTGGGGGTTATCCTGGGGCGCAGAGGATCAGGGTCACCCGGAATATCTGGATTATGGAAAAAAAGTAGCTCTTGATAATTCTGGCAATATTTACGTAATGGGCTGGTTTACGGGAGTTGTTGATTTCGACCCGGGTCCCGGTGTCGCTGAGCAAAACGCAAACGGTGAGCGATGTACTTTTCTCAGCAAATTTACATCGGATGGGACGTTTCAATGGGTACGGACATGGGGCCCATGCATAGGTTCCGGTCTGGATGTTGATAACTCCGGGAATGCTTTTATTACCGGATATTTCCGGGACCCGATTGATTTCAATCCTGATCCTGATGAAGAGGATTGGTTATATCCTGCAGGGGATAATGATACTTATCTTTTATGTCTGGATATGAATGGTGATTATGTATGGGGAATTAACTGGGGGGAATCATCAGGCAGCGACGTTGTAATAGACGGTTCAGGGAGACTTTATGTTACTGGTTTGTTTGAGGATACGGTTGATTTCGATCCTGGTGCTGGAATTGACGAACATACATCCATTGGGGCTTATGATATTTACCTGAGTCAGTTTGATACTTCAGGCGGTTTCCAATGGGCACGAACATGGGGTAGCGATTCTGACCGCCCGGATATAGGTGAGGGGTTGGCGGTTGATAATTCAGGCCATGTCTATGTGACCGGATCCTTCTATGAGTCCGCTGATTTTGATCCTGGGCCAGGTGAAGAGATACTTAATGCCGCTTCAGGAGGGTTTGATGTATTCCTTAGTAAATTTAATTCATCAGGAGAATTTATCTGGGCGAGGAATTGGGGAGGTCCAAATACAAGTTCGTGGCCGGCTCGTAATTCCGGGTTTGACGTGGCGGTTGATATTCAGAATAATGTCCTCATTACAGGTCATGCAGGGGGATTGTGTGATTTTGATCCCGGTCCCGGTATCGATGAGAATGACAGCGGTTCGACAACACGGCTTTTCATCAGCAAGTTTGATTCGGCAGGTGAATACTTATGGGCGCATAGCTGGGATGGCCGGGGCGATGGGTATGGTGTAGCTGCCGATATGGACGGTTATATATATCTGTGCGGATTCGAATCTGGTGGGGACATGGACCCTGGAGAAGGTGAAGATGTCTGGCCCGGCGGAGCATTTATTATGAGGTTACCTCCTGACGGGAGTTACTAAATATATTTTCGCCTGATTATTTGCAGTCTCTTCTTGTGTTGATTTTATCAATCCCTTTGAGTAATCAGAACTAAGGGGTGTTTTTGTGCGGTGGGGGATGCTCCATGATGTGATGCACCTGCAAGCCCCGTTGACGCTCCGCTTGCAGACGGCACAGGGGAAATTTTCATGGTGGTTTTACGGCGACAAGTTGCGTTCGGCTGGAAACTGTCGGCACGGAAAATCCGATAGCTGGAAGCTACCGGCACGATATGGAAGCTAAAGGCATAGTTCCGAATTTTTTATTCCATTTCCGATAATTCAATTGCACGGGACAGGCCAGCGGTGACTGACAGGTTGTAGCCGTCGCGGAAGTAGATGATTTCCTTATCCGGTGAGATCAGAATGACACATGGAAGTTTCGAGTAGACCCCGTCATCGCCGGGAACGTACCCGAAAGCTTCAGAGATAGTGCCGTCCGGGTCGGTGAAAAAGTGAACGCGGCCGGTTTCAGTTCCGGTGGTTTCTCCAAAAATTCCGGACCAGAAATTTTCGGCGGCAGCGGGATCATCCACACCGACACCAAGCAGGATAACGCCCGCATCTTTGGCCCATTCATAAATTGACGGCATCATGCGGATCGTCGGCTCCTGAGTGGAATCGAAAATCACAAGGCATGTGTAATCGGTTGTGCTGAGGTTATGCGGGAACGGGAACTCATCACCCGGACTTCTGTCGGGAACACCGTACATGAAATCGATTTCAGGCAGGGGATCGATTGTCCGCTGGATGAGGTCGACGGCATCGCTTTCGGACGCGGGAACGCTGAGATCGAATGTAAGCTCGACTTCGTCATCGGGATTAATCGTGACAGGCGATGTCTGCACGTATGCGTCGCCGCGCGCGTTTCTGACTCCCACCTGGACAATGTAAAATCCGTCGCCAAGCACCGTCAGAAATCCTTCCTCCTCGTCCGCGGTCATCCGCTCCTCCTCGAGATCGAACCCGAGATCATCGAGCGGAAGCCATGCGCCGTTATTCCATGCCGAGATCGCGAAGTGCTGAAAATCGCTGACCGGCTCGTCGTTTTTGGTGAAGTGAAGCCGGAGCATGCCGGTTTCAGAATACCTGGATGTCACCTGCTGATGCGTGAACGCCGCGGAGACGCTGACCACTGTGACATTGTGCGGATGTTCGCGCTCGATAAGAGTCGTGTCGCCGAACGAGTCCGGATCGTCGGGATACATCGGAAGCCATTCGCCGTCGGAGTAAATTTCCAGCCAGATTCGTCCGCCGGATTCCTCCCCGAAAACACTGACCCGCGCCCGTCGCGCCGGAACGCCGAATGTCTTGCACATCGCGATCGCCACAGCGGCGATGTCGGACTCCGTGCCGGTTCCAGCAGTAATAATCGACAGCGGATCGGGTCGCGAGCCGAAAAATCCACGGCTGCGGACAGTCAGATTGTCATGGACCCACCGGTTAATCGCGCGGGCGGTTTCCGCCGGCGTTTCCCCGATCAGTTCATCATATTCGAACCATATCTCGGATCGCCACGGCCTGACAGGTTCGTCGCCAAGACGGTAGGTCAGAATATATTCCTGGAATAATTCCTGCGGTGCGATATATGGAAGCTGGGTCCGTGTCGCGTAGGCGAATCTCGCGTGCTCAAGGAGTGTGTTGCGGGTCATTTCGAGCCGGTCGAGATGCGGCATATTGATGATGAGCCAGCAGACATGCGACCAGACTATTCCTTCCGAGCTTTCCAGCGCTCCCCAAAGCTCGACCCAGTTGGTTCCCGCATCGGTGAGCGCATTGAGAACACCCGATGCGTATTCGTGATCCCCCATAGCCTCGACAATCTCAGGATGATCGTCCGCATAGAACCATCCCTCGACTTTTTCGATCTCCTCATCCGCGTTCGCGAAAGGTGTAAGGACAAGAAAAATGACAAGGCAGGCAATCAGGTTGTATGTGAAGAATTTCGCGTTCATTGTGATTCCTCCTCGGGATGTGGATACCGCAGCCAGAATACTTCCGGCGGCAGCTCTGCTCCCAGCCCGACCCGCATTGTTAGCTCAACGGATTCACCGTCTTCAACCTGGAAAGACATGCATGCTCCGGAAATCTCGTTGCCGGTCGAGATGAAATATCCACCGGGTCCGGCGGTGATCGTCCAGACCCCGTACTCATCGGTTTCACCACGCGCGATCGGCCTCAGAGCGCCGAAATTGAAAACCGAAAGATAAACGTTTATCTCCGGGATGGGGTTACCGGATATATCCACAACGTTGATGGTCAGTTCCGTTGACGGGCGATAAAATCCGATGGAGTTGATGATCGCGTATCTCGCTCCCGGCTCATCCTGGAGCCGGTAGAGATTCGGCGTTTCCTCATCGGGAAGACCGAACGGAACCGACATCACCAGATTCGCGCGCGGCACCGACCTCGAGAACCACGCGCTGTCGAGAACGTCGCGGGGTTCGCACGCGCCGGTGTAATGCCAGTTACCGTCATCCCCGAGCACCTCGGCCCAGGCGTGATTGTTGTCGCAGAAACCCCAGTACGGCGTCCATGCCTGTCTGGCTGGTACTCCCACTGCACGGCACGCGTCGATGTAGACGATCATCATCTCTTCGCAGCGACCGTAGCCCGATGCGAGTGTCTCGAACGGACCCTGGTCGCGACGCTGTGTCTGCTTGAATCCGACACGCTCGCCGCACCATCGGTTTACCTCAAGCGCGACCTCCTCGAGCGTTTCAAGTCCCTCAACTCTCGGCTGGATCTGCTCCAGGAAATATCCCCTCCAGTTTTCGAGAGGTTCCTGGCTGACACGCATAGGAAGCACGTAATGGAGAAAATCATCCTCCGATACCCGCGCCACCCACGGAAGTGTGCTGCGGATTTCGTACGCGTAGCGGAGATTGTCAAGAAATATCTCCTCCGATACGACGGTCAGGTCCTCGACCGGCATGTTTATAATCACAAAGACTGCGCCGGGAAGCCACTGATCGGGACATTGCATCAGCGCGTTCACAAGCGTGTCCACATTCGTGCCGGACAGCTCGAGTGCTTCAGTCAGAGCATCCTGATCGCTCTCAGGGACACGGTCAAGCACCGCCACCCATGACTGAATCGTTTGAATCGATTCATCGACGGGTGCGGCGTCCGGTTCGGAGACATTCTCCTGTGAGAAAGCCGATAACGCTGTCAGGAGAAATACCAATACAAAAAAAGTGCCGGTTAATAATCTTGTTAAGTTACCACTCATGGTTTGCTCCTCTCCTAATCTGGAGCGGGTAGTATAACTCATAATCAGATTAAAATGCTTAGTGAGCCGGATTTTTCAGCCTGAATGGCCAAAGCTGTTAACAGCCCCGGTGAGAGGTGTACCGAATTTCGTGTTTGTAATGAGTTCTGTTATTTCACAGCGACAGCTTCTTCTTCCTTAAGAAACTCTTCAGCAAATTCATCGAATCCATCGCTCATAAGCTCGGTTATCGTTCCGGCTTCAATGCCCAGGAACTCCCTGAGGTCATCCTGAATTGTATCCTCCTGAAGCTCCCCGTCCCGCCTTTTCAAATGCTGTCGGGCTATCTGTGCAGCAAGGAAAGCTACTGCCATCTCAGGCATTTCAGGATCGAGTTCCGGAAGGTTGCTGCCCCTGACCATCTTTGACAGGTGATCCGGCATCTGCCAGCGTTCGAGAAGAAGAAAACCTGCAAGTGCATGGCTGACCCCGAGAACCTCCAGTTCTGCTTCAATAAGAGGAACCTGGTTCTCAATTGAGTACCCGATGGCATCGATGAAACGATCGTGGCGCCATCTCACAAGCAGGATTTTTCCAATTCCACTCAGCATGGCTCCGGTTCCGAGTAACCCGGGCTTGATATCAGGCTTCACCCGTTTCGAGAGCCATTTTGTGATATTCGCTGCCGCGACTGATTGTTTGAAAAGATCCTTTATGTCGAAAAGCGGATTTATGCATGTCACCTTTTTAAAGAGGCTCATGGTCAGAATAGTGATTCTGATCTCATTGAATCCTAGAAGCGCTACCGCCTCGGTTATATTATCGACTTCCCGCCCAATCCCGTAGAACGGAGAATTCACCAGCTTGAGCACCATCGCCGTCAGGGATACGCTTTTTTCGCAAATTCTCGCAACCTGATTTGCGGAAGATTCTGACGAATTCAAAACCGCAAGGAGTTCATCCACTTCAACAGGCAGACAGGTCAGCGCCCCCAGTACCTGATTCAGATCCTGCCAGGCGGAATCCGGAATACTATCGGCCTTATGGTAAATCCCATATTCCCCAGCCTCGAATTTCGTCTCCAGGTACCGTCTGTCCCAGATTACATTTCTCTTGTCATCTTTGGTTTGGAAGGATCGCGGATTTGACGGACTGCTGCCTTGAGCGAGTTTGGCATCAGCGAGGCCGGATGATATTCTTTTTGTGTGATCGCGTTTTTTCTTCCTGCCCTGATTTATTTTTCCAGCATCTATCCCCCGGGTTCTCCGGGATGCGTCGGTGAACACAAATATTAAAGCGGGTATCACAAATATGGCAATTATTGCCGCAATAGTGAGAGACATCTCAATCCTCCTGTCTATACGACCACGTCGTCTTCCAGTATATTAATATCCGGCACCATCATTAAGCATTCTTAAAGCCTGTAAATATTTACAAATATTATCCATCCTGCAATTTCAGCCGGATATAATCGTATTTACCGGGACCATCACCATCCGGCGCTTTTCAACCTGCCCTTTTAGATGGTATATTTCCTGCTTCAGGAATGATTCGCTGGAAGTTGCGGCGAAAAATACGAGGTGAAGAAAATGGCAATCGGAAAAGTTGGAGTTTTCGGACTCGGCACGATGGGTCACGGTATCGCTATAGTCACCGCGATGGCTGGCTATGAGGTACTCGCGATGGAAGCGAATGATGATCTCCTGAAAGCCGGTCTGGACAGAATAAACACATACTTCAACCGTCAGGTGAAAAAGGGTCGGATCGAGGAAGCCGACGCGGAAATAGCTCTGGCGAACCTTTCCGGCACGATGGACATGGACGATTTTCAGGATCGCGACCTTGTGATCGAGGCGGTCTTCGAGAATATCGACATCAAGTGCGATATCTGGGAGAAGCTGAACGGGGTCTGCAAACCCGATGCGATATTCGCGTCGAACACGTCGAGCCTGTCCGTCACCGAGATGGCGGCACGATCCGGCAGACCGGAGAATTTCGTCGGGATGCATTTCTTCAATCCCGTGCCGATGATGAAACTGGTCGAGGTTATCAAAGCGCTTCAGACATCGGATGAAATCTACGAGGCGGTATTTTTATTCGCCGAGAGTCTCGGCAAGAAACCTGTCAGGACACCCGACGCGCCGGGGTTCATTGTCAACCGCCTGCTCGTTCCGTACCTGATCGACGCTGCGCGTGTCTACGAGCAGGGGCTTGCGAGCAGGGAGGATATCGACGCCGCGATGAAATTCGGAGCCGGGCATCCGATGGGACCCCTTGCGCTGCTCGATCTGATCGGTCTGGATGTCGCTGTTTGGGTGGGAGAGATTCTCTTCCAGGAATTCGGCGAAGCGCGCATGTTGCCCCCCCCGATCCTGCGAAAAATGGTCCGCGCCGGCCACCTCGGCAAAAAGACAGGTAAAGGCTTCTATGATTACGGGAAATAGGACCGCCCTGCAGTACAGGAATTCCTCAACCACGCCCGCCTCGGCACGGTCCGGATATTCACGCATTTGTCGTTAAAGGACCTTCGAGAGAGATACCTAAAAAACATCCACTGGCGAAGGAGTAGGAATAGTTACACCCAATGCATTACATCAAGCGTAATATCATTCATCTGATTCAGCAGCTTGTCGTAAAGAGAGGAATGCTTCTTTAAGTGGTTGACGCACCGCACTATCAGATTCGGCGAGCAGTAATTCCTGATATGTATCTAAAAATGGGATACGTAGACGATAAAAAAAGTGAAGGAAGTGACGTAAAAATCCAATGCAGTTTAATATCACAATCTCAGTTCCATTGGTGCTCTCGTACATTGAAGCAGCATATTCTCGAACCGGTTCATCGATTACATCTGTTGTGATAAATACGTAGTTGTCTATCTGTGGTTCCTTCAACAGGATTTTGTGAACCGCGCGATCAATGTCGTC
>CBDUUJ010000123.1:0-7369 GCA_965370205.1 uncultured bacterium | reverse complement strand
GGGCGATTCCAGATTTCATGCGCCTTCCACCCACCCTAAAGGGTGGGGTACCGGAAAAAACTTGTTTTTTTCAACAGCCGACGGGACGTCCGCGCTACAACAATTTCACCCACCCTGAAGGGTGGGATACCGGATTATGTCTTTCTCCACCCACACTGAAGGGTGGGATACCGGGTTATTTTTACATTGTTAAATTCTGACAGCCTTCATTGGTTACTTATCCAGAACCTCGCCGAAATCGATGGCTTCCTCGGCAGTCGAAACAAACAGTTCGATAGCTTCGTGCAGAGGTTTGTTAATCCGGCATCCCGCCGCTCTCGGATGTCCGCCGCCGCCGAACAGACCCATCAGCATGCTCGCGTTGATCGGCGGGAGAGCCCTGACACTGATCCGGATATCCTCGCGACCGACCTCCTTGAGAAAAACGGCGATCAGAAATCCTTCAAGCGTGCGAACCGTATCGATAAATCCGTCGGTGTCGTCGATCGTTGTATCGGTTTTCGCGAGCATCTTCTGGTCGACCCAGAAATAGCATCCCTGATTGTTGTTGAACATCGTGAGGGTCTGGAAACTCAGGGTCTGGAGATGGAAACTTGCGAACGACCTGCTCGCGTAGACGTTTCTGAACGCTCCGATCGGACTGGCTCCGGCATTTACCAGTTCACCGGCATACCTGAAGGAACGTTCGGTCGTGTTGGAGAACGAAAACCGTCCGGTGTCGGTGTAGATCGAGACGAAGAGATTCTGCGCGATGGTCGGCGTGAACTCCAGTCCCAGCTCGCGGATAATGTCAAACATCATCTCTCCGACAGATGAATAATCCGGCTCGACCCAGTTGACCGTTCCGAAGTATGCGTTGGTGACATGATGGTCGATATTCGCAATCTCGAGGTTATCCTGAGCACTGAACCACCTTTTAAAGGTCTCTCCGGGACGGTCGAGATCGCCTGAATCGACCACGATCAGCGTCGGGGGATCATCCAGACTGGAGAGCGCCCGGTCGAGATCGGAATCGATATGATCCGCTCCCGGCATCCAGCGATACATTTTCGGGAGAGTTCCCTCAAGATAGCAGGCGCATTTTTTCCCGAGGGCAACGAGAATTTCCTGCATGGCGAGGACGCTTCCCATGTTGTCGCCGTCTGGGAACACATGCGCGGTAATCAGAAAATTATCGTGCGTGCTGATAAAATTTGCGATCTCTGAAGCTGAAGACATTTGAAAGGAAATCCAATGTTTATGATTTATCGTTATTTTCCGGTTCTTCCAGAGGGATATCGAGCATATTGAGGATGCCTTCGATCTTTGAAGCTGTCTCTATCGTGCGATCCTCGAGAAATTCAAAGACCGGAACTTTCCTCAGGTTCGCGACCTTCATGATCTTGTGGCGAATCAAAGGTTCCGCTGCATTCAGCGCCCTGACCACATCGGCGGTAGCCGATCCGTCACCCAGCACGCTAACCATAACCTGGGCGGTTGATAAATCCCGGGTGACTGCGATTTCCGGGAACGAAATGACCTTGCCCTCGAACACCGGGTCCTTGAGTTCACGCGCGACAATCCGGGCCAGCTCCTGCTGGAATAACGCGCTGATCCGTTTCATTCTGATATTGTCAGGCATATTGAAAAACCATACAAACCCACCCTAAAGGGTGGGATACCGGGATATTTTTTTTCACTTTTTCAATAGTCCCATCCCTGCCGGCTGAATCAGAACCATTCCACATCGCTCGCGGATACGATCAACCCGTCTCCGTTTGCGAAATATTCCTCCACCCGTGCGAACACCTGCTCGATCTTAACCCGGTCGCCTGAAACCATCGCGACCGCAACCTGCGCGGCCTGATGAGCATCCTGCCGTCCTGTTTCAGCCACGGATACGTTGAACTTCAAGCGGACTTTTTCAATAACCCCTCTCAGCCGGTGACGCTTTTCCTTCAGCGTGTCGCACCCGGGGAGTCGAAATTCAAGAACCAGAAGGCCAAGATTCATAGCCGGCCTCAATATCAATCAAAATATAAAACAAGCTCCTTAGGTATTAACACCGACACCCGCGTTGCTGTCCTTCTTTGGAGAGCTGTCAAGGGTTCTGAGAATCTTGATTGTCTCAAACGCCCGGATCTCATCGCCCTCCCTGAGATCATTGTAAGTGTCCAGCATGATTCCACATTCGTACCCATGCTCGACTTCCTTTACATCGTCCTTGAACCGCTTCAGGCTGGGAAGACGCATCTCGGCGATTTGTTCGCCATCGCGAATAATTCGTATCTCCGCACCCCGAACAAGCTTGCCCTCATTAACAAACAACCCGGCGACAACCATCTTGCCCGTCCGCTTGAATATCTGCCTGACTTCCGCGGAGCCCGTGATCTTTTCCTTGTACTCCGGTTCAAGCATGCCCTCAAGCGCGGCCTGGATATCCTCAACCGCCTTATAAATGATGTTGTAGGTCATGATATCGACGCCTTCCATCGAGGCCTGCTTGCGTATCTCGGGACTTGCAACAACATTAAACCCAAGTATGACAGCCCTGGAAGCCATCGCCAGCATGATGTCGCTGTCTGATATGTTACCTACGGCGGTGTGAATAAATTTCACTCCCACCTCGTTAGTCGATAACTGTTCAAGAGACCCGCGAAGCGCCTCGATCGAGCCTTGAAGGTCGGCCTTCAGAATAATGTTCAGATCCTTGGTCTCACCCCTGGAAAGCTGTTCATAGAAATCCTCGAGTGAGATCGTGTTGACCATTCTCAGGCGACCCTGTCGATGGTCCATCTCGCGCTTATCAAATATCTCACGAGCTGTTTTTTCATCCCTGACCTCGTTGAGATTGTCTCCCGCTGCGGGAACTCTGTTGAGTCCCGATATAAGCGCCGGGGTTGAGGGACCCGCGACCCCAAGGGCGGTACCGTCCTCATCGGTCATCTGCCTGATGCGTCCCCACGATCTGCCGACAACGACATAGTCGCCGACATTAAGAGTGCCGCGTTTCACCAAAGCGGTGGCGAGCGCGCCCCTGCCCTTGTCGAGACGAGCCTCGATGATCGCGCCTTCCGCCATGCCCTCCGGATTTGCTTTTAACTCCAGGATATCGGTAACAGTAATAACCTGCTCGAGAAGATTATCAATATTTATCTTTTTCTTGGCGCTTACAGGCACCATGATGATCTGTCCGCCCCACTCCTCAGGGACAAGGCCCTGTTCGGAAAGCTGCTGCTTGACCAATTCCTCGTTGGCATCCGGGAGATCGATTTTATTGATCGCAACGATAATTTCCACATTCGCGTTCTTAGCATGGTCGATAGCCTCAAGGGTCTGCGGCATGACACCGTCGTTGGCCGCGACAACCAGCACCGCGATATCGGTGACCTTAGCTCCGCGCGCGCGCATCGCGGTGAACGCTGCATGGCCGGGGGTATCAATGAATGTAATCGGACGAGTGCCGCCATCCTTCGTCGGCGCATCAACCTGAAACGCTCCGATCTTCTGGGTGATTCCACCCGCCTCGGTCGCGACAACATCGGTTCCACGGATCGCATCGAGCAGTTTCGTTTTACCATGATCGACATGACCAAGCACGGTGACCACCGGCGGACGCTCGACGAGGTCTTCAAGACTGTCCTCCTCATGTTTGAGGACATCCTCAACCTCTTTGGCTTTAACAAGCTCCGTCTCGAATCCGAAATGATCGCAGATCAATCCTCCGATCTCCTGGTCGACCGTCTGATTTATGGTCGCAAAAACCTCAAGTTCCTTCATCAGGAAACTGATTATCGCTGAGGATTTCAGGCCGGTTTGAGCGGACAGTTCCTTGATGGAGACATGCTCGCCCAGTTTGATTATTCGTGGGGGAGCAGTCGGTACCTGCCGTCTCAGTGTTTTTTCCCGCCTTCTGCCCCGACCGCGTTTTCGGACAGTTGTGGAGGTATCGAGCTGACTGTGAACCTGCTGCCTGATATTCCTTCCACGTCCGCGTCCACCCTGCGGAGCAGGCTTGCCCTTCTTGTCGTCCTTGATAATTTTACGGCGACGCTTGCGTTTTGGATCAGTGCTCTGAGCCGGACGTGCATCCGGTCGCTTCTTGCCTGTTCTCTTATCGATGCTCGACTTCATTCCACCGGCGGCAAGCTTCTGCATCGATTTCGCCAGATTGGCTTCCTTCGGACGGAGATAATCTTCAGGACTCGGAATTTTGGGAACCTTGGGCCTCGGCGGTTTCTTTCCGGGTTGGCGTGTCCCGCCCTTGCCTACGGGCGCGTATTTTTCATCGCCGGATTTCCCGCCACCACGTGAATCATCCCTTCTGTCTCTTGTCTGACCTTTATGCCTGGGTTTTCTTCTTTCTCTCTTTCTGGATTGGGATCTGCCCGAAGCATCGGATTCCCCCGCCCTTTGATCCTTCCTCATCCGGGTATCGGATTTGGCGGATTTTTCAGAGGGTTTTTCCTTTTCAGAGATTGCAGCCTTGGATTCGCCGCCGATTGATGTCATTGACCCATCGACATCTTTCAATATCTTGTTGATATCCGGAAGCTCAGGTCTGGCAGGTCCTTTTGACGGAATTTTTTCGCGCGTCTCCGTAACGGTATCTTCTTTACCGGGAGTGGAACGTCGAACGACACGCTTAACCACCCTGCGGGTGACCACACGACGATCGGTCTCGGGTTTCTGCATGGTGGGTCGAGGACGAATGGAAGGACTCTTGGTGGAGGCGGAAATATCCCGCACCTTGAAATCCCTCCTGCCGCTGACACGCGTGGAGCGAACAGATTTGATCTTCAGCGCCTTCTTGACCTTTTCGACATCGGTATCCGAAACCGATGACGAGTGCGTCTTTACGTCGACGTCAAGGGCCTTCAGGATTTCAAGCACTTTGCTTGAAGGGACTTCAAGCTCGGTGGCCAGTTCATGTACACGAACCATTATTTCGACTGATCCTCCGACTCCTGTCCCGGATGGAGATATGTTTCCGTTCTTACATCATCGTTCACTCTCCGCTCGGGACAGGTAGAATTTTATTTCATCCCGCAATACATCCGGGATTAATGCCTTCATCAATTTTTTCGGCGCCCCTCTTTTCATGAGCGTCTCAAAACATTTCTTTCGGGCGCAGAAATAAAGACTGCGACCCTGGGTTCTCTGCATCGGGTCAAATACAACTTCTCCTGACGGAAGCCGGACGACCCTGACAAACTCCGACTTCCCGGCTTTCCTTCCACATCCGGCACACCTTCGCACCGGTTCAGCCATATCAATGATCCCCGCCTTTTTCCATCATATATATCATCACTTAAAGACCCTTCTAAGTAACCTCTGAAGTGTCTTTCTCGTAGCGCTCGTAAGTGAATCCATGCTCGTTCAGGAATTTCTCCAGGTCCTGAATTGCCTGCTCTCCGAAACCCTTGGCTTTCAGAAGCTCCGCGCGATCCTGCTCCATAAGGTCGCCCAGCAATTCAAAGCCGGCCTCGATCAGGCCCTCAATAGCCGGTTTGCGCAACGGAAGATCGGCTATCGCCATATTCATCAGCTCGACCTTCGCTTCCTCGCGCTCAGCCGTATGGACCTTCATTTCCTCTTCAAGCTTCTCGCGCTCATTCTTGATATCAATCGCCCAGCCGGTAAGTTTTGTCGCCAGGCGGACGTTCCTGCCGTCCTTTCCAATCGCCAGTGACGCCTGGTCGTCCGGAACGATAACCTCCGCCTTGTCCTCGTCGTCGAAAATCTCCACCGAGTATACTTTCGCGGGAGCCAGCGCGTTCGCTATGAAATCAAACGGGTCCTCGGTCCAGTGAATGATGTCGATATTCTCGCCCTTCAGTTCGTTTACAACAGCCTGGACACGGCTTCCCTTGCTTCCGACACATGCCCCGACCGGATCGACATCCTGCGAATTGGAATAAACCGCCATCTTCGTGCGGAATCCCGGCTCACGTGCAATCCGGACCATCTCGACTGTGCCCTCAAGTATCTCCGGAACCTCAAGTTCAAACAGCCTCCGAACGAAATCCGGATGCGCTCGCGACAGAATGATTCTCGGACCCTTGGGGGTCTGCTTGACCTCGACAATGATTGCCTTGATCGTGGTCCTGGGAACATAGCGGTCGCCCTCAACCTGCTCGGATGGCGGTATCACACCTTCCGCGCGCTCAAGTTCGATAAATACCTGTCCCTTCTCACGTCTGCGGATCTTGCCGGTGACCAGCTCACCCTCGCGACCAAGGAATTCCTTGAAAATAATGTCACGCTCGGCTTCCTTGATACGCTGCATGACGACCTGCTTGGCCGCCTGCGCGGCGATACGTCCAAATTCAAGGTTCAGCTTCGGACCCTCGGTCTCGACGAAATCATCGTATCCCGCCTCGGGATCGACCATCTGCGCTTCCTCAAGGCCGATCTCGGTCTCGGGATCATCCATCTCCTTGACAACACGCCTGAGGAGATGGATATCCATTTTCATGCCGCCTTTCTGCTCGAGAATTATGCGCGGCTGGATATCCTTGCCATGTTCCTTGCGATAGGCGGATGTCAGGGCGGCCTCGAGCGCGTCGACAACGACTTCCTCGGGCACACCCCGTTCTTTCATTATCAACTCTATCGCGTATTCAAGGTCAGTAAAAAGCACATCGACCACCTTGCGCTTCAAGCGCACAGCAAAGTTGCCTTTAATGGAAAGGCGAACCTTGGGATTATATCAAAAAATCAAACACAATGTAATCCAATTTATTTATATCCCTCCGGATATTTCGGAACCAGGCGTATTTCCTTCCATCTTCCGGGAGCCAAGGCTATCTCCCCCTCCTCCGTTTCCGATAGTATTACCGTTCCGTCCTGGCAGCCCTTCAGAATTCCCCTGAGCCTGCCACGACCCGAGATCGGCTCGGCAAGCACAACTTTTACCTCTCTTCCACTGAACCTTTCAAAGTCTCTCTCTCGCTTCAGTACACGGTCAAGACCCGGTGAGCTGACAATCAATGTGGCCGATTCGTCCAGCAATCCCCCGGCTGTAAGCCTGTACTGCAGCGATTTCGCGATCTTCCCGCAATCCTCCGCCGTGATCCCGCCCTCGATATCACAGTAGACCTCGATCACCGGACGCGAGACACTTCCACCGATACGCAGATCGACAAGCTCGTATCCATCACCTTCGAGATACTCATCCACGGATTTCTCAATCTGTTCCACTTCTATCGGCGCAGGCATATCAATTCACCAATCCTGAGCAGGAAAAAAAAAGAGTGGGAACTTCAGTCCCACTTTTCCATTGAAAAAGCGTACCGATAATATATACCATGAAATAAATAAACATGCAAGCGTAACCCGAATAGAGGGGTCCTTTGAAAAACGAAGTCGTTTCCGGTACCCCACCCTT
>CBDUUJ010000122.1:0-7402 GCA_965370205.1 uncultured bacterium | reverse complement strand
TTCACCTATAACTAAAATTATGTTTGGTTAATAATACACGATTTATCCGAACAGAAGCAAGAAGATAATAATTAATTAAGCATCACTCTAACGTTGGCAGTCTTTCACTCAACGCGTCAATTATCGCCTTCGTGCCGGCTTTCAATCCATCGAAAAATCCGCTCTCTTTAAAATGTGGAATGAATTCATTCTGCACGATCTCATCCCCTTCCTTCTCAGGAAGAATCTTCTCAAGACCAAGGCCGACCTCGCTCTCAAGGTGTTTTTCCTTCATGCACAGCAGAATGAGAAGCCCCCGGTTCACTCTGGCTTTCCCGATTCCCCAATGGTTGTAGAGCAGGAACGCGTATTCGGAAGGCTTGAGCGGTTCGGCAGTCTGCACGATAGTGATAACTATCGGCACATCGGTCTGCTTGAAAAAAGAGCCGACCATGTTCGATAACTCGCCGACCTGTTCATCGGTCAGAATTCCGGGATAATCATTGACAGCTCCGCGTGCCGGCGGGAGCTGGACTTTCTGTTTCAGAAGCTCGGTCTCGACCCCGCAGCCCGGACAGACATGGTTGCCCTCATCGAATTCGCTTCCACATAAGTTGCAGTTATATTTGTCAGCCATTTTTTCTACCATCCTCCCGATGCCCCTCCGCCGCCGGAACTGCCGCCGCTGAATCCACCGAAACTTCCACCGCTGCTACCGCCGCTGGACCATCCCCCGCCGAAAAAGCCGCCGCTCGATCCTCCGGACCCGCCTTTTGAAGCTTCGACAAGCATCGGGATGATGCTCATCCTGCTGAACAGGTGATGGCATACCGTGCATTCGAAGTCGCGCTTCCGTATCCCGGAATGAGCGTAATTCGATTCCAGAATTTCGCGATCGCTCAACTCGATGACCCGGCTTCCGCATCTCGGGCATGTCACTCTGACACTCAGCCATACAAGAATACCAACGAAAATGATAATTGCCATCGGCGTGAATATCATCGCCAGGATCGCGCCGATGCCGAGTGCTCCGGACGGTTTGTATGTCTCACCCTCAAGGGTCGATTTGATCTGCAACGCCGCTTTATATAATCCTTCACCGAAATCATTTGCGCGGAATTCCGGCACCGCCTCGTTCTCCATGATCCGCTTTGCGAGTGAATCTGAAATAGCGCCCTCAACACCGTATCCCAGATGGACTCTCCATTCGCGGTCATCCATCGCGACAAGGATCAACACTCCGTTATCCGAGCCGGCTTTTCCGATTCCCCATGTCGTGTACAATTCCTGGGCGAACGATTCGATTGTCTGACTACCGGTTGTGTTAATTATTACGATCGCCAGTTCAGCGGTATTCGCATTTTCAAGTTCCTCACAGACGGAAGTAAGCCTTGAGATATCCGTTCCCGATAGAGTGTTGGTGTAGTCATTCACCCATCCTGTCGGTTTCCCGAGCTGGGCAACTGTTTCAGCGAGGACGGCATTTGCCCAAATAAGCCCGATAGATAAGACAAGGGCTGTTAATATGAAGGATTTGATTATTTTTCCTGTGTTTTTTCCCATGTAGCAATCCATCTATAGCTCGTTATAACTCCTTCAGTCCAAACCCGGCAAGGCCGCCTGGAAATGATCTCAACGCTGAATTGTAAGTATCGGCGGCCCTGTTATAATTTCCCTTCTCGACTGAAAAACGGTTACGGATACCGTCCATGTCGGTCTTGAAATCCACATGGACCGGATCGGCTTCACTTCCCGGATAGCCTCTTGATACGAGAGCCCATGCGGTTTCGATTTCAGCCCACGCATTTTCCATATCATCAAAAGTGTATTCGGAACTAAGGGCATCCACCATCCGCTGGACATCGTTAACCGCCTGCTCGGCCTCCTCACCGCAACCGTTCGCAAGCATCCGATTGAGAACTCCCGGCGCTTTGACCACCTGTTCGCGCATCCGTCCAAGCGCATCCATCGCCACATTTCGCTTTGATGAAAGCCCTCCCCTGACCATAACAAGCCCGATCAGTATCAGTATTACAAGCACGAGAGCCACGCCGATACACCCGACTTTTGTGATCCTGCTGCTCTGCATCATTTTGCTGTCGTTGTCGGTTCGTGCCATATCTCAGACCACTTTTTCCTCACCGGGTGTCAAGTTCAGTTTCGGCGCCTCACGCGATCCGGTGAATTCAAAAACGTCAATCAATGAAAACCCGATCATCGCGGCAACCACATTTTCCGGGAATTTTAACACGAAATCATTATGAGCTTTCACAATATCATTGTAATTATGCCTGCGCCCGGCGATATCTTCCTCCAGATCGAATAATTCCGTCTGCAGACGCATGAAATCTTCATTTGCCTTGAGATCGGGATACGCCTCCCTCAGCGCGAGGATCGATTTCACATGGGCTGAGAGATCTGTCTCCTTGTCGCCCTTCGACCGTCCGGCATTAACCGCCTCCGTTCTGGCCCGGGAAACATTCTCAAGAACCTCCATCTCATGCTTCGCGTATCCCTTAACGACCTCGATTAAATTGGGTATCAGGTCGGCTCGTCGTTTAAGAAGGACATCCACCTGCGCCCATTCGGTCTCGCAGGTATTGCGAAGCTGCGTGAGACGGTTATAGGCATAAAACAGGTAGCCGAAAACAGCCAGAACGAAGATTAATATAGGAATAAGTATTTCCATTGTGATTAATTCCGATTAATCAATGATGGATATTACCACACTAAATCCCTTCAAGCATATATACATTCCTCGCGACAGCAAGCTCGCGAATTCCCGGAACGAAAATAAAAGGCCAGAGAACCGGATGAGCGGATGTCCTCTTCCGCCATCGAATCCTGAGTCTTTTTTCATTTTTCAGATATCTTTCAAATTGCGCGAGGCTTATCCCGTTCAGACCGTTGTGGAACTGATCGAGACGCCTTTTCACAAGGTCGTCCATCTTCTCATGTGACCCGGCATCCATGATTTTGTTTCGCTCGGTACTCGCAATTGTTTCAACCGCTTTTGTTACCGCATCCTTCGACCAGAAAATGTGGCACCACGGTGTCCTGAAGAAATCCCCCAGATGATGTCCGTTGTACGATCCCCACTGTGCGAAATCTATCGCCAATAACCCTCCCGGTTTAAGCACCCGCGCGGCCTCGACAAGTACATCCCCGGGCCTGTCAAAATGCTCGAAAGCGTCCGAGCATGTGATGATATCGAAATAATCGTCCGGGAACGGCAGATCGGACGCATCGACACAGACAAATTCCACGCCGACCCGACCGCCGGGAGGAATCAGCACATGTTTCGCGTGCTCGGCCATTCGTATCAGCTCCGCGGCGAAATCGACACCCACCACCTTATTCGGATTCAGTGTGGCGAGGTAACAGGTCTTCCCACCCGGACCGCATCCGAGATCGAGGACATCCCTGCCCTGAATATCAATACGGCTCGAAAAAAAGCGTTCCCAGACTCTCATACCCTCGTCGAATTCCCACCGCGAGTACGCGACAGGATCGTCCGGGGGCGGCTTGAAATGAAAATGTCCCCGGTTGAGATTGACCAGCCATTGGGCCGGGAGTGTCATCTTCCGGATTGCTCCTTACGTAAAAATTTGGATTGAATTATACCAGATATCGAAAAATGGGAGGGAAAGATAACGAGTAGTTTTATCTCAGCAGGTTATCCGTCGGGGCGTAATCGTCGGTGAGAATCATTGCACTCGAAAGTCCCGACGGAACCGTGTCCTGAAATTGTGCGGTCCCGTGTGTGAAATCCATGGGGAATTCCGACCGCCTTTCATTAGTGAGCGCAATCGCACGGGTCAGAAGCTCGCTTTTTGAAAGGCGTTCCTCGTCGCGTGTTGCGATGATGACGACATTCTGCACGTCATCCGCCGCGAACATGTAGAGTTGCGGAAACACCTCATGCATCGTGCGATAAACTGATGAGATAATCCTGTTCTGCTCACCGCCGTACACTGTTCCTATGACGTTAATCGTGAAGATCCCGTCATCGGTCAGGCTGTTATATACGAGTGAAAAATATTCCAGCGTGGCGAGATGGAATGGGATGAACGTTCCGTAGGTATTCGATGAGTAGGTGTCCTGAATGATCAGATCGTACTTCGCATTGCTTCTTCTCAGCCATGCGCGCGCATCGGAGATTTCAACCGGAAGAACGTCACGATCGTAGAAGAAAAATTCCTCTGCGACATCGACCACAGCGGGATCAAGCTCGACGGTGAGGATATCGAGTTCCGGCTGATGATGATGCAGCAGTCGTCCGGCGCTTCCACCTCCAAGGCCGAGAATGACGACATTGTCCGGTTCGGGCTGAAACAGGAACGACTGAAAGAGAAGATCGATATAATGAAAATGCCCTGTCAGGGGGTTCACGATATCGACTTTTGACTGGTAGAAATTGTTATCGAACCTGAGTCCCCGCAATGGCCCATCCTGAACTACTCTGATGTGGTGATAAACGCTGTCGTACTCGTACAGGAGAGTTTCACTGCCTGAGACAGCAAGCGGATGAAATACCATAAATACCAGAGAAGCCATCGCCGCAATTTTCAGATATTTACTCGCAGTCATCATTCCTCACTCCCTGGAAACACAGCAGCTCAGTACCAGTAAAAGATTAACAGGATTATCTTTTTTTAACAACACTTATTAAATCTATTAAATGTTCCTTGATATTTTATCCTGTTAAACTGGTCAAATCTAAAAACAAAGCCGCCTGGAAAAGCGGCACACCAGAAAATAATATATCAATTATGATGGTCAGCTTCCCATACCGACGCGCTGCTGAATCTGGAAGCTCTTGCCTTCGGTGCCAAACGACGGCATCACGACCATCTCGACACTGTGAAGATCCCGGATTGTTTCGCATCCCAGCACTCCCTGCGCTGTGCGGATCGCTCCGAGTAAATTCAGGCTGCCGTCGTTTCGACCGGTCGCCGGTCCCCGGATAATCTGCTCAAGAGAGCCAAGTTCGTTTACATCGATCCGGCTTCCACGCGGGAGAAGCGGGTCCGCTGTCGCCATACCCCAGTGGTAGCCCCGTCCGGGACTCTCCGACGCTCTTGAGAACACACTGCCGATCATGACAGCATCCGCGCCGGCAGCAAGCGCCTTGATAATCTCTCCGCCTTTGCTCATCCCGCCATCCGTGATAACAGCAACCCGTCGTCCGCTTTCCTTCAGGTAATCCTCTCTTGCTTTTGCAGTATCGACGGTTGCGGTGATCTGCCCTGCCCCGATTCCCAGAACTCCGCGTGTCGTGCATGCCGCACCGGGACCGATCCCGACAAGAATTCCGCTCGCACCGGCGCGCATGAGATCGAGCGCAACCTGGTAGCCGACCGAGTTCCCGACAATAACAGGTATATCCACGTCCTCGCAGAGTTTATCGATTCGAAGAGGCTCAGCCTGGGATGATCGATGCTCGTTTGATGTCACGGTCGATTGAATGACGAGAATATCCAGGCCCGCCTCGACCGCGGCTTTTCCAAGCGTTGCGCCATATTGCGGAGTCACACTTGCAGCCGCGACAGCTCCGGCAGCTTTCAATTCCTCTATCCTTTTCGCCGCAAGATCCTCATTAAGCGGGGCTGAGTAGACCTGCTGGATGACCTCGGTTGCATTTTCCGGCGATGCCGCCCTTATCTTTTCCAGCGCTTCAGATGGATCGTCGAACCGGCATGCAACTCCGAGGAGATTCAATACCGCCAGGCCACCAAGCTTTGTAAAAACAGCGGCGGTGTTGACATCAATCGATGAATCCATTGCCGCTGCGATTATGGGAACATCAAATTTAAAACCGTTCAGTTCAAACGATGTGTCCACATCTCTGGGATCGATTGTCTTCGTGGAAGGTACAATCGCGACCTCATCGAAACCGTATGAATAGCGGGCCTCCCGATCCAGTCCAATCTCTGGTGACATAGCGTGCTCCTTTTTTTTGGTTAGATAATAGTTCACGAATACCCCTGTCACTCTGCAGGGGATATTCCCGAAAGTTACTTTCTGAAATACTCAGGTCTGCGCCGATAAACCGATGTTACGGATAAACAAAAAGCCCTGCTTCGCCGTGAGAGGCAGGACACCAATAAGTTTAATTAATCTATATTAGATATATTTCCAGATATGTCAAGCAAAAGCCGTGATTATTTACAGATTATTTCACTCCTGCATATTTAATCCTGACGGATAAACCATACATGAAACGCAGGCTGCCCGACCCTTCAATTTTAGTAGAGGATATTTGCCTGTAGATTTGATAACCTTGTTTCCGGATGATATCTGAGATGAAGCCGATCACTTCCGAACATTCGAAAATAACCGTCGGAATTGTCACCTACAATTCATCCTCTCATATTGAACCATGCCTGCAGTCAATCATGGATAATCTGAGTGACGCGGCTCCCGCATTTATCGTACTCGACAACGCATCAAGCGACCATACGGTTGAAATCCTCAAAAAATTTAAAAGAAATTATCCCCATCCGATTCACATAATCACTCAAAATGTCAATCACGGTTATGCCTGGGGCGCGAACAGGATTGCCGAGCTTGCCGAGTCGGAGTGGTTATGCCTTATCAATCCGGACGCAAGGATACTCACACCTGTATACAAACACGCAAGGGAAATCGTGCGGCGGTATCCCACCTGCGGGGTTATCGGTGGAATTCTTATCGATCCCGACGGCAATCCACAGGAATGCGGCGGGGTCTTCCCTACCCCTCAGATGGCGATATGGGACTGGTGCGGACTCAGGAGCATTTTCCCGAGACCGCAATGGCGCACTACCCTTAAGTTCGACCATCCGGAGGACTCTCCCGCTTTTCGTATCGATTATCCAACCGGTGCATTCTGGCTTCTGAGGCATGAGGTCTACCAGCGAGTCGGACCCTTCGACGAGAGATTCTTCCTGTATTTCGAGGAGACCGATTTCTGCATGCGCGCTAAAGAGAAGGGCTGGACCTCATATATCCATCCCGGTATCAGGATCGAGCATCATCGCGGCGCATCGACGCAGCAAAATGATGATGTCGATCAGTCGGAATCTCTGTCGGTATATTTCGAAAGTCTCACCATTTATCTCTATAAGCATTTTCCCGAATGGAAAGTCAGATTGTCACTAAACACAATTCATAATGCACTGAAATTTAAAAGATGGATCAGGAAGGATGATAAATCGGAGATGGTCCTGAAAGCATTTGAATCGGGATTGTTGAAGTCAATGGATAAAAACAATACTGGAAATAATGTAGTAGAAAAATAATAAGATAAAAAATGTAGAATAGCATTGGCTTGTTGAATATGCATATCGATAATCCGGAGTCTCAGATTTTTAAAATCAATCAGCCAATATTCCTGCACTAAATTATTTAGTGACAAAAACCCAACTATGCCGCCCACAAA
>CBDUUJ010000121.1:0-7479 GCA_965370205.1 uncultured bacterium | reverse complement strand
ATCACTGTTGGATAGGGTGCCGGAATTTCCGACTTGTACGGGTTATCATGAACTACCTTGATATGATGTTTAATCAGCAGCTCAACCTTCCGCATCATCGGACGGTCGCCGCGTGAACAGAACGAAATCGCGATTCCCTCCGCTCCTGCCCGGCCTGTCCTGCCTATCCTGTGAATGTAAATTTCCGGCTCCTTAGGAAAATCAAAATTGACGACAAGATCGATATCCTCGACGTCAATCCCCCGGGCCGCGATATCGGTCGCAACCAGCACCTGAATTTTGCCCTTCTTGAATCTATCGAGCGCCCTTTCACGCGCGCGCTGGGATTTATCGCCGTGAATAGCCTCCGCGCGCCTGGTTTTACGGTGCGGGTTGTCCTTTTTGCTTTTCGGGGACGCGCGGTTCAAACGCCACTCAACATTATCCACAGCATGCTTCGTATCGCAGAATACCAGCACCCTGAAAAAGTCCGGAATTTCGAGAAGATGATTCAGTAAATCGATCTTAAAATGCTGTTCCACGAAATATAATCTCTGGTCAATGAGATCCAGCGTCGGCATTTCCGGCGTCACTTCCACCATTACCGGATTGTCCAGGATACTACCCGCCAGCCTGACAATATCCTTCGGTATCGTCGCAGAAAACAGCATCGTCTGCCGGTTCTTCGGAAGCTTACTTACAATTTTTCTAATGTCCGTGATAAACCCCATATCCAGCATACGGTCGGCTTCATCCAGCACGAGAACCTCGACCGTATTGAGCCTGACAAATCCCTGATTGATTAAATCCAGTAATCTGCCGGGCGTTGCCACGACATAATCCACACCTTTCTTTAATGCGTCGACCTGCGGACGCTGGCTCACACCGCCGTAAATTACCACCCCGCGAATCCGGGTGTGACGGGCATACGCGATGAAACTCTCGTGTATCTGGGTTGCAAGCTCCCTCGTTGGCGCGAGTACAAGCGCTCGAATCAGGCGTCGACGTCCGCCGGGGTCAGACTCGACCAGTTTCTGGATGATCGGAAGTGCAAACGCGGCGGTTTTTCCCGTTCCGGTCTGCGCGCCGCCCATGAGGTCGCGGCCGTCCAGCAGATGAGGTATCGCCTTGACTTGTATCGGGGTGGGTTCCGTATAGCCCTCGTCGTTTATTGCGTCGAGGAGAGCCTGAATAAGGTTGAGTTCGTGAAATTCCATGTATAACAGTTAGTATCCGCCTGCATCATACACTACATCCATTGCAAATCAATCCTTTCCGCCCCCGGAAGTCTCACTTCAGACCCAAAGTCTCCAGATCGACATCCGGGTGGCTTTCGAGGTAGGCGGGATAATCGCATTCGAACAGGAAGGTCAGCTCGTCATCCCAGGCTACTTCCAGGCCTCCGGTGTCAACCAGTTCGCGGAAATCCCGCACGAACGAATACTGCGCGACTTGCTCCGGATCTGTGAGAATATCGAGACGGCTCGCGGTGTAATAATTTATTCCGTCGATCCATTCGACCGGATACCGCTCTTTCCCGATTTCACGCATCAGCCATGGACCCCGGAAATGACCGCTTCCGGGTGAATTTATCTCATCTCCAACGATGTTGTGCCACAGGTTCTGCAGGATGAAATACACGGTGTCTTCCTTGGGATGCTCCCTGAGATATTCGACAAGCTCATCCGGCGACGCTCCCGGAATATCCCAGTTGTCCTTATGGACGATGTTGTAGTACATGAGAGCTTTCAACGCGACATCATCCCCGAGAAGTATGTGCGTGAATCCGCCCCGATACCAGATCGCGACATTTTCAGCAGGCGTTGTCGGCACGATCGGCTCTTTCAGTCCGAACCACGTGACCCAGTCTGCTTTCAGTCGATAGAGACGAGGTTCAAGGCAGAGGATTTTCATATTTTCCCAGTCCATCTCAGTATTGATATGGTGGATGGTTCCGTGGTTTCGAGGCGACATTCTGATGAGGTAACGATCTTCCGGTTCGAGATTAAGGATCACATTTCTGCGTTTTTCCAGTTCGTTTAAATCCTCTTTCTGGATGTCGACCATTGTCGCGCCGATTCCCAGTATGAGGAGAATGACGGTCAGGACAATTGCTCTTGATTTCGTAGTTTTCGACAGGATCAGGAAGATGCACGCGACCGCGATCAGATCGATTATCCAGGTCGCGGTTGCCCTGTAATCCGCATCGACCATAGTCAGGTAATAAACCGCAATCGCTCCGCCGATCATGATGAGAAATCCTGTCAGTCTCTCAGGTTTTAATAAAACCCATTGCGTAACCAGTAACCCGAAAAGCAGCGCTATCGGCGCGATGAACGGCAGGTGATATCGTGTCTCTATCGGGAACAGCGCGTAAATAACCAGCACGGACAGCCCTGCGAGGATTGCGAGAATTCGTCCGGACGGTTTCAGTTTCGGGATAAGCACGGCAAGCGGAAGCAGGATCGGGAATGTGAGCGAGTAATTCCGTCCGAGGGCATGCCCGACTGTCTGGGTGAACGAAAGGTGAAGCCAGTATGTCAGTAGCCCGAGGATTGAACGGTGATAATCGGGACGTATCCAGCTCGATGATGTAAACGGCGGATGCGGCGGAGTGGGCAATCCGAAAATCCCGAACGGATAAAATGGATTTCCGGTCAGCCACGCGCTGCGAATGTACCAGGGCAATGAAACGAGCAGCGCGATTCCGATGAATGCAAAGAAATGTCCCCAACGCCGGCTCTTCCCGGTAAAAAGAACCCATAGTAGATAGATCAGGAAACCGGGCAGAATGATTATCGCGAGGTGTTTGGTCGACAGCGCGGCTCCCATGAATAACGCCGCAGCGATTAAATTCGGCCATGTCGTATTTTGTTTGTATTCGAAGAGAAGATCGATTGTCAGAAGCACCCAGATCGCAAGCGGCAGATCGACATAACCGCCGCCTGTCTGCACTCCGACTCCGGGAAACAGAGTGAAAATAAACGCCGCGACAATCCCCGCGAACCGTCCGGGATTTATCTGTCCTTTTTCTGCATCCCCGTTGAAATGCCGCGTGCAGATTCCGATTAGCAGCAGGATCGCGAGCGGTCCGAAAATCCATCCGTATAAATTCGACAGAAAATCGGTTCCAAGCGCCATTGTTCCGGCGATTCCCATCTCGGTCAGCGACGGGTAGTACGAAAAAATAACACTTGGAAGATCGCTCAATCGTCCGTTCTCAAGCCACACCCACGGAACGAGATAGTGATGGCTTGTCGCGTCCCATGAGATATTCGGTGCGAGCGAATTGAATCCACGGATGACCGTGATTCCGATTGCGATGACAAGAAAAACGATCTCGACAATGTTCAGCCTGATCGATGGTTTCCATGTGCCGCGTGTGAAAATCAGGCGAAGGTCGCGCCACCAGATTTTAATAAAAATGATCGCAGGAAGGACGGTCAATAATGCAGCGATCAACGGATTAAGGAGACAGACAAATCCGAGTAGGGTCATCAGAAGACCATGCGCGAGAATTCCAAATCCGAACGCACGCGCGACTCTGGAAATGGAGAATGAATCGTCGCCGAGGATTCTGAATCGCAGCCATTCACCCAGTCCGTAGAGGGAGAGAATGAGAACCGGAAAAAGAAGCACAGCACGGATCATTCCTCGACCTCCTCAGGATAGATAACCTTGAATAATGTGCCGGTTCTGTCATCGATTAAAACCGGTTCGAGATAACCGTAACCGTACATCCGTTCAAGCCGATAAACTGAACTGATGTCGAATTCTCCAAAGTGCCGTCCCCTGTTTAATCCGTTAAGGAACGGCATGCCCTCCTCGTCGAGAGATAATCCACGTTCTGCATATGAGGCACGTTTGAAAACCCAGTCGGGAAGTTCGGGGAAAAGAGGATTGGAATACCAGTGTTCTGAAATGTCCCGTGGAAACGCCTTGGCGATTCCAAGCGCGCGGTAATTGGGTCCGTATGTAACCAGAACATATTCCGCGCCAATATCCAACCACTCCTGATAGAGTTCATTCTCGGTGTAACGAATCCACATGTAAGTTTCATGTGTCGGAAATGGATACCAGATAATGAAATCCCGCTCTATATAAAAATTCCTTGGTTCAACCAGAATAATTTTCGATTCAGGATCGGTTTCCTCATTGATATATTTTACAAGCGACCAGCAATCGAGGCTCTTCTCAAAATACTCATCGACCGTCGCCATGCCGATTATTGTCGGGACGCGGTGTTTGATTTCCCCGGTTCGATCAATAAGTGAAAGTCCGATTGGGATAATCAGCAGGATGGGAAGAATCAGTCGAGTGATCCAGGGGAACCGGTTCAGGACACTTAACAATCCCCATGCTCCAAGCGCGGCGTAGAGTCCCCATGCGACCAGCATGTATCTTGGCTCGCCCGGCGCGAGAAGATAGATCAAGAGGATGAGAATCCATGTCACGAATCCGATGATCCGACCATTTTCCTTCCTGTCACTCCACCAGAGCACAAACGGAAGAAGGGGAAGGAAATACCACGATAGAAGCCGGAATTTAAACTGAGTAAGCGATTCATCCCATGTTAAATGATAAATGTAAGTTATAAATCCCCAAAGCGAACGTTCAACATTCGGATTCGACCAGTACATGATATCCGGAAGCGATGGATCGAAGTTACCCAATAAGGAGACAAACGGCCATGCGGGATCGCCGGTATGAATAAAGCTCTTTATATCCCACGGAAGCGGAATAAGAATCGCGAGCAGAATAGCGCCGGTCAATGATCCCCAAAGCTTTGTTTTTTTTGATGAGACGATCCAGATTATCAGTGCAAGGAGAATAACCACATTGATGAAAAGGCTCGTATGTTTCGACGCGAGTAAACCTCCTGCGATGATTCCAATAAAAGTAATCAAACCCGGATTTTTCGTATCCCTGAAATGGAGCAGCGTGATCAGCATTACAACCGACAAAAAAACAAGAAAATTCTCAATATAACCCCCTTCCATCTCCTCGACATACACAATCGGCAGGCTCAGGAACGCGACAGCCGCGATCAGTCCCGGTGTCCATGAATTCCAGATCTGATTTTTTCCATCCGGGGCAGGGGAGGGTCCGAGCCGTCGCGAAATCGAGACAAACGCAATACATGCGAAAACTCCGGTGATCCATGTCAGGTGGTTTGCCGCGAGGTGTCCCGCTCCGATATTGCTCTCGTTAATTCCGCCAAGTCCGAACGCAAACGCGAACAGCATCTCGGACGCGCACGGAAGCTCCGAATAACAAATGTCGAGCCTTGGAATAAATCCGCCCGCGCCAAGCCATATCGCGGGAAGCGGGTAGTGGTAGGTAAGTGAATCCCATGCGGTAGTTGGCACGCAGGTTAGAATGAAATCCATCGCGAGCGCGATCAGCACTACTATTGCAAGTATGTTATTCAGTGGAAGCGACCGCGACTCCACCCATGAAACCCGGAAGCCGGAGCAGGTGTCGGCGATTGATTTCCTGCCGAACACAATAGCGCTTGCGATAAGCACTATGAGAAGTATCCAGAAAAATGTCGGTCTGAATAGATTGATATGTCCGAGAATCGAAAGGATGAATTCAACACCGATATATCCAATCGCAACTCTCAGAAGTGCGTTATCGAGCGGGTTATCGAGAGGGTTATTTTTTACAAATGCTCGAAGGATCAGGCGACCGGCTTCATGGCTCGCCAGGATGATCAGCAGTGTGAGAGGTATGGATATAATCAGCTCGGGCACGGTTCACTTTTATATATCAACATCTACCAGATTTCGTTGTTTTCCATTTCCGCGATTTCTTCCGGCGACCGGATACGGTAAAGCACATGGCTCAGTCCGGGATACGTGTAGTCGATATAAATCCGCTCAAGTTCCGGCGGTACGGGATTTTCATAATCGAAAAGGTATTCAATCTCCGGTCTGCGATGCGAGCGGAGCACGTAGAATTCATCGAGCGATAGAATCTCGACATCATACTTACGCGCGATCGGGATGATGTCATCAAGGTCGCCGGCTGGGATCAATATGCTCTGCGAACCCGCATAAAAACTGACCGAGTGGGCATATTCCATGATCCGCTCCCGCTGATATCCGTTATCGAGAAGCCATTCCGCCGCCGCTTTCCTGGGATTGTATGACACCATCGGATCATTCCAGTGGGTCATCTTGTATGTGAGTTTCGGGAGTGTAAGCAATATGAAAATCGCGACGATTATCAGTATCGCGGGACCCTGAACCGGTTTCGAGAAAATCTTCCAGACTCCTGTGAACCGCTCGACCATCCATGCCGCGATCTCCTCGACTCCACGTGCCATGAATGGTATCAGCAGAGAAATAATCGGGATGTAATATCGAACCTCAACGAAAATCAGCGGAATTCCGAAAATAAACGGACAGAGCCAGTAGAATAGGAACCTGTCCGAATGGCGATCGGACCACCGTCCCGCTCCGGAGAATATCCCAAGTCCGAGGAGTAAAGTCGGGAGCAGATACAGGAGAAGCACATTGTTGGGGTAAGTGGGCATGGACGGGAAGTCCTGGTAAATTCGTACAAGTTTTTGCGGGTATTTCTTTGCATAGTTAGACAGTACCTTACCGGGTGTTGCCCATTCCGGACGAACTCCATCTGGATTGGTATTGATCAGAAAATCGCTTCCGTTCTCCGTAAGTACCCCGGCGTAACGGGGATCGATATGCTCTTCAGTCAGATTCCGTGCATAAATTCTGGCTCCCTGACCCTCTCCCTTGCCGTCCATTGCCCATCGACCCGTGTACTGATGCAGCGCGACCCAATAAGGAACTGCGAGAATCAAAAACGCCAGGATCGAGACAAGAACCTGCCTGGTCGGCGCAACTTTCGATTTCCCGCCTTTGCCGAGCAGATAACTCAGAAGCAGGAACGGGAGCAGAAAAATCCCGAATGTCTTGGTCAGGAATGCAAGCGCGAGTGATAATCCCGACCAGAATGAATCCCATGCCGTGCCTTTCTCAGAGAATGCTCTGTGCACGAAAATCAGCGTCAATAATACAAATGCTGCGAAAAGATTTTCCGTGAGAATTACAACCGAGTAGTCAACCAGTATGGGATAGAACGCAGCGAGAAGAATCGCGATCCGGGCGGTCTGTGTGCTGAACAGCCTGCGTGTGAGGTAATAGAGGGGGATCAGTAGAATGGTTCCCGCTGTGACGCTCGCGAGATGCCCCGACCATTGCAGCCCGAATCCGAGCACTCGAAAAAACGCGATCAGAATCGGGAATGTCGGCGGCATAACCCATCGACCGCCGGTTGTGTTCCATGTATCGAAACTGATTCCCCTCGCGATATTGTCGCCCATCAGGATGTAGTGAATGCTGTCGACCCCCGCCTCGGTCTCGAAGAATGCGAGGAAGAGCCTGATCGCGAATGCGGCGATGAGCACCAGGACCAGATTCCGGATTTCGAAATTTCGATTTTTCTTTTTCGCGGTCAAGGTTTAAATATCTT
>CBDUUJ010000120.1:0-7499 GCA_965370205.1 uncultured bacterium | reverse complement strand
TGTCTGTAAACATTCTTTTGGTGAAAAATATGACGGCGTCGCGAGCGAGAGCGCCATTGGGTAAACCTTACCCGATCCATGGCTGCGAAGCAACGCGGCCATGATGGTCAATGTCCATCGCGAATCCACGATATCGTCGATAAGCAGTACCGGTTTTTCGAATAGCGGACTCGGATTGATTATGAAAGCGCCGTCCAGATTATTTGCCTGCCTGTACGAGTTCAGCATTTCTTTCTGAGGTGGTGTGACACGTTTCTTAATTATGCATGGATGGAAAGGTATGCCGAGTTCACGCGCAAGTCGCCTTGCGAAATCCGGAACGAGGCTCGGATGATTCAGCGACGGGACGCAGGTCAGCCATACCGGGAACGGATCGGGTCGCCAGCGATGCCTGATCATTTTTGCAGCTCCCCGAACGAGTTCATCCTTGAAATGCCCGTCAAATTTTCCTCTCCGCACCATTGAGCCCCAGCCGGGATCGCCCCACATGCAAAGTGCGCGGCCTGGTTCCGGCTTAAGCTCATCGCGGATTTTCCCCTTCCAGTCATATATGGGAAGTCCGCCGTTCGGCCATTGTTTTCTGGGTTCGATTTCAAGTTCGCTCCTCTGCAGGAATTCCGCAGCCTCAGCCACGAGTGCTTCAGGAATTTCTATCGGTGCAATTGGTTTCCCTCTGCAGACCGCGCATTTGCCGCATTCCGTCGCGGTGGGATCATCGAGTTCGTCTGCAAGGAATTTCATCAGGCATCCGTCCCAGTCGATATACTCCAGCATGCGAGCCTGTTCACTTTTTCTGAGTTGTGTCAGCCTTGTAATTTTTTCATGGTCGATCTCATACTGCACAGGATTGCGATACCATTTTGTACTCTGTTTTCGTACAGGTGATGGTGATTCAACGGACAGCCTTTTCAATACTTTTTCAATCTGGTCGTACTGAAGATTTAATTCCCTCGTCAGCATCGGTATGCTTAAACCGTCGTCGGCTGATTCGAGCGCACTCAGTACCTGCTGAACATGGGCTTTCGGAGGGAAGGCGGTTTTGATGAAGTAATCCGTGATCTCGCTGTCCTCGTCACCGCTCAGGAGAATTCCAAGAGCCGATTTGACAGCTCTTCCCGCGCGTCCGACCTGCTGATAATAATGAACGACCGAGCCGGGTCTCTGATAGTGGATGACAAATTTCAGGTCGGGTTTATCGAATCCCATCCCGAGTGCGGTTGTCGCGACCAGAGCCTTTATTTTATTGTTGAGCAGTTTATCCTCCAGTTCCTGGCGATGCTCGTTATCCAGGCCTCCCCAGTATGGATGAACATCGATGCCCTTGTGTTGCAGCCATGACGCCAGACGCTGGGCGTCTCGTATTGTCAGGACATAAATTATGCCGCTTCCCTTGATTTTACTCAGGATTTCCGCCAGCCATGCCATCCGTTCTATCTGAGTGGGCAATTTGATATTTTGAAGATAGAGGCTGGATCGGGACAATGGTCCTCGTATTACAGATAATCTTTCACCAAGCTGCGCGATGACATCATCAACGACTCTCTGATTGGCGGTGGCCGTTGTAGCGAGAACTGGCACATTCGGCGGCAGCGACTGGATAATGCGGGTTATTCGGAGGTAATCAGGCCGGAAATCGTGTCCCCAGTCTGAAATGCAGTGCGCCTCATCGATTATGAAAAGCCCGATTCTGTCGGTTACCGGAAGAAGCATATTCTCCCGGAACTCGTCATTCGCAAGCCTTTCCGGCGATACAAGCAGAATATCAATTTTGTCGGCAAGAAGACCCGCCTGAACCTTACTCCAGGATTTTACATTGCTTGAATTGATTGTCGCCGCTCTAATGCCGATTTTTCTCGCGGCGAGAATCTGGTTGCGCATCAGTGCCAGCAGCGGTGAGATCAGCAGCGATGGGCCGGCGCCACGGTCTCTGAGAAGCCGCGTGGCGAGGAAATAGACCATGCTTTTCCCCCAGCCGGTTCGCTGGACGATCAGCAGGCGTGATTTATCTGAAACCAGATATTCAATCGCTTCCAGTTGACCGTCGCGGAATTCAGCTTTGGGATTGCCCAGCGACTTCCTGAGGTGTTGTCTTGCGGTTTGTTCCAGAGTTTGGTTCATGATGATGAGATGGTTCTGTATACATAGAACGTATCAAACAGGTAAAAGCTGACATGTTTTTGGGGGGAATTTTTGAAAAAAAAAGGAATTTCGCATCGGGGAAATGCGTACTATCGGAACTGGACGGATTGAGTATGATTATCCATGTCGATCTGTGTGTCAAGGACTGCGAGGATTACGAATTGTATCAGGAGTAGAATAGGGAATTTATAAACCCTCATGAATTCGAATAATTGCCTCTTCTAATTCCGAAAATTCAAAATTTTTAAAATTTAAATATATTTCATACTCATCATCAATATTTTCTATATTTTCAGATAACTCACGGTATATTTCCAACATTCGAGGTAATGCATCAACGGCAGTAGCACCAAATCTCCCAAGTTGATATGCAGCTTTGACATTATCGTTAATAAATAGGATATGAGGAATTTCTGAGTCGCTTTGCAGTATTGACGATAAATCAATAGGGTAACCAGGACGGTCAAGTGCCAGTATGAGAAGTTCGAGCACATAAGGCTTTGACCCCATATTGCCAAGTTCACTGTAAGCTGAACCTAAATTTGTGTCCTTTAGTTCCAGGATAATATTTCCAAGTGCTTCGAGAGCCCATTCATTACCTATTCTAATCAATGATTCCCAGGCGTATTCTTTAGAAAGAACAAAAAAGCCATTATCTTCATAAGCTTTCTCGATTATGATTCCGAAATTCTCATCCTGCTCCCATCCGAGTTTATAAAGCGCGCATCTTGCCGGTAAAACAATATCCCAGTTTGCTCTATTTGAGGATGATTCATATTGATCAACAACCTCAAGTAATCTGGCAATAATATCCTGATCTCCCGGGTTAGCCAGAGCACCAAGCGCAAAACATGCGTCTCCATGTCTACTCGAGCTGTTTTCATCATCAAGTATGCGCAAAAAAGCATTAATTACTTCATCAGAAGAAACTCCAATGGATTCCAATGCATTACATATGCCTTGATCAAGAATGGTGCTTGTATAGGGTTCATCGAGTTTTTTCAGTAGTATTGGAACTGCTTCCACCGCATCCGGTCCGATTGTCGCTAATGCATCTATAGCGAGGTAACCATGAACCCATTCACTCGAATCATCCATGTCCCTGACTAGGGATGAATTTTCGAGGATATCCATAATGACAGGAAGTGCTTGAGTTCCCCAGGCTTTGGCCAGATGCTGATTCGCTTCAATGACAGGTAGGCTGAAGAGATCATCAAATCCATATAACAATGGTACTACTTCACTTGGCTCCATCTCCTCTAAAGCCATAAGCGCTACGATTCTTTCTGTGGCATCTTTGGAATCCAGTTGATAGATCAGCTCTTCCACAGTCTTCTCTGATGCTTCAGCAAGAAGCTGATCCTTTGCTGCATCCCACCTGGTGATCGGATCACTATCGGTCTTTTTCCATGAAGAAAGTAGCAGAAGTGTAACAACCGCAAAAATGATGCAGAAGTATCTTAGGATCTCAGATTTCATGAATACTGCCTTTTTCATCTCTCTTGAATGACTCTATTTTGCTCTCCTATTTACTACTTCCAGTCGCTTCATGCTTTCCAACCTCCGGAATTGAGGGTTGAACCTCTTCGACTTTAAATACTTAGCAAATAGAAGTTGCAGAAATTCATATTACTTCAATTAATCAAGACGAACCATATCCAGCAATGTTTCATTTGTCCAGGCCAAATTAATAAATGTCAAATTCATCGCAACAGTAAAAAATAAGCCCCTGTAGGTGGTCAATATCAAATGGCCTGCAGGGGCTTAATTAATTTTTAAATATAAAAAATTACGGTGTCAATGACGCCGGCGGCGGCGTTTTGGTTTCTTTCTTTTAGATGGTTTCGCGGGAGGTTCGTCGACCTTGATCGGTTCAACACCCGGCTCGTCAGCTTCATCCGAATCCATATCTTCGTCCACGCCGATCATCTCATCCTCGTCCTTATCGTCACTGATAATCGAGGCGGCGTCGCCGGCAGTCTCCGAGATCGTCACAGGCACCTTGCCTTTCAGTCTCCAGGTTACAAGCAGCATACTGGCGACGAAGATACTTGAATATGTACCTGCCAGTACGCCGATACCGAGTCCAAGCATGAACGTGCGAAGGCTGATTCCCCCGAAGATAAGTATGGCGAGGATTGCGAGAAGTGTGGTTGCCGATGTGTTGATCGATCTCGCCAGCGTTTCCAGCAGACTCTGGTTGACGATACGGTCGAATGGAAGGTGTCTTTTCACCTTCATATTTTCACGTATGCGGTCATAGATAACGATCGTGTCGTTGATCGAATATCCAACCACCGTTAAAAGCACCGCGACAAACGGCGAGTTGATCTCGATGCTGAAAAGGGCATAGACACCGAGCAGGATCAGGACATCATGGAAGAGCGCGACAACAGCGAACACCGCGAAGTCAAACGACAGCCGGATCGTGATGTAGATCAGAATGAGGATCAGGCCGATAAACACGCCCTGGAGGGCTTTCATGGCAAGTTCCCGTCCGATGACAGCGCCAACCTCAGTCTCCTCAATGACACTGAATGCGCCACCTTCCGCGCGGATCCTGTCGTACATCTCCGCGCTCTGTTCGACATTCGTGTTATCGATCAGACTGGCATCTGCGCGAATCTGCAGAAGCAGACCCGGATTGCCGGATTCGGTCTCGTCCGCGCTCAATACAGTTGTCTGAATCTGCGGCGTTTTCTCCGTGTATTCCGAAACAATCAGCTTAATATCCTCGGAGAAATGCGGGATATCCACGCTCTGATCCCAGTCGTCGAACTGAAGCTGGATTATGCTTCCGCCGGCGAAATCGATACCGCGCACGAGCGGGAAACCCTCTGTGAAAAGGTTTTTAACGATACCGACAAGCCCGATGGCAATGATGATGATACTGATCGTGTACCAGAGTTTCGCTTTCCCTACGATGTCAAATTTGGAGCGACTGAAATCCATCATGACCTATCACCCCCTCTTCCGGTTACTGCAACATCTTTTTCTTTGATTCCAAAGAGGGAATATTTCTGGAGTGCCTTTGACCCCATGCAGGTCTCAATGAGTAGCCTTGTGAACACCAGCGCGGAGAACATCGAGACGATAATTCCCATGCTGAGAGTGACCGCGAATCCCCTGATAGGGCCGGTTCCAAGATTGTAGAGAACCAGCGCGGTGATGAGTGTGGTTACATTCGCATCGAAGATCGCCAGGAACGCACGCTTGAACGCGGCGTCCGTTGCCGATCTGAATGTCTTGCCGGTTTTAAGTTCCTCCTTCAGGCGTTCGAAAATAATGACGTTGGCATCGACTGCCATACCCACGGAAAGAATGAATCCCGCGATACCGGGGAGCGTGAGTGTAGCGTTCAGTACAGCCAGCGCGCCGAAGAAGACAGTGACGTAGAATATCAGGGCAATATCCGCCAGGAAACCCGGAAGCCGGTAATAGAATGCCATGAACAGTAGAATTAATATACCCCCAAGGATCCCGGCACGTTTTGAATCGTTGATTGATTTCGCTCCGAGTGTCGGGCCGACCGTCCGATTCTCGATGATTTCAAGCTGGACAGGCAGACGTCCGGAGTCGAGTTGAATCACCAGCTCCTTGGCTTGCTGATGTGTGAACTGTCCTTCGATAACTCCCGAACCGTGAAGGATTGGCTCCCTGATTCTCGGGCATGAGATAATTTCGTCATCGAGGGCGAGAGCGGTGTATCGCCCGAATGTATTCCTTCCTTCCGCCTTGAATTCAAACCCGATCGTTGCGTTGCCCACCTGACCGAATCTTACCTCGGCGTCGGCGAAATCGTCACCGGTCAGAATTATCCTGTCGGTTGTGATGTCGAGCCGCTGAATGCCGTCACCGGTTACAACAGTCTCAGTTTCCACCTGACCGCCCATCGGGTCCCAGATATCCAGAGGGGTTCCGATCGCAGGCGGTTCCCCGCTGAATGCGACCACTTTCATAAGATCGAGATTGTCGTTCAATAAATCAAGATCGAATCCAGGCTGCTCGACAAGTCCGGGAAATGTGATCCGGTTGGTCAGGCCCCCGGTTATTTCATGCTGCGACTGGACCATGTTATTGATCGTCAGGAGCAGGTAATTTCCCATGTTCTGAGCTGCGTGAGATGGGAGAGTAAGAGCGGCTGTGTCATCGAGTGTGAGAACAAGAGCTTTTAGCCCGGCTGAATCGTCAGCAATCTCTTCTGTATCATCATCCGCTGCATCATCGGAGCCGGAATCCCCGGTTCCCTCGACTTCGAGGGAGAAACCGATCATATCCTCAGGCTTGAAGAGAATCTGCTCGGCCATCACAACGGTCGATGGCAACTCCTCCTCAGGCTCGATCGGGACCCAGGTTTCCTCTTCCGGTTCCTCCGATTCAATTCCCGGTAATCCGAGAACCTCACCGGTTTCGGCATCGATGAATCTTATCTTTTTTCCCTCGGGAATCGGGTCGCTTCCCGCATCGATGAATCTCAGGATTGCGGTCGCTCCGATCATGCCCTTGACCTGCTCGGGATCATCCTCACCCGGGATCTGGATGACAATACGGTTGTCACCCATCTGCTGGATGATGATCTCACGGACACCCTCGGGGTCGAGACGGTTGCGGACGATGTTGATGGCGCCCGCCATCATGTCCTGCGTTATCCGCTCTTCACCCTGGGGAATCTGAGCCTCCAGGAGCAGATCGACACCTCCCACAAGATCGATGCCCTGATTGATCGCCGGCTCACCGTGGGTGACTTTCCAGACCGGTGCAGCTATTGCAATGATGAGGACAACGACAATAAGTATCCAGTTTTGAACTCGCTTTTCGGCGCTCATTTAATGGCCGAACCTCCGATTGCGGCTTTTCTTCCGCGGTTTGTCCTTATATAGGCATGTAAATATACACGCACGCCAAAAGGTACCTGCGTCCGCAGGCAATGAATCGAGAATTATATGATTTATCAGCATGAGAAGTCAAATAATTGATGAAAATCCGGAAATCGGCAGCATTCCCGTTGGTTTCGAACCAGGTGCCGGGTTTTACAGGCAGGTTTCTGATAAAATATGGGTTGAAAGGAACCGGATATGGATAAAATTTTAATCAGGGACCTTGCTGTCAGGTGCATAATCGGGATTAATGACGAGGAACGTCGCGATAAACAGTACGTTGTCATCAATATCATATTGACAGCGGATTTGAAAGCGCCTGCCGAAACCGATCAGCTTGATGATACGGTGGATTTTTTTGAGCTGGAGAAACGGGTTATCGAGATGGTGGAGGAGTCGGAATTTCAGTTGATAGAGAAATTGGCAGGTAAGATAGCAGAGTTATGCCTCGAAAATTCCCTTGTGGAGAAAGTGCTCGTGACG
>CBDUUJ010000119.1:0-7505 GCA_965370205.1 uncultured bacterium | reverse complement strand
CCGGTACCCCACCCTTTAGGGTGGGCAATCCCAGAAACCATGCGCCTTCCACCCACCCTAAAGGGTGGGGTACCGGAAAAGTTCTCGTTTTTCAAAAATCCCATCCCGTCGGCGCTACAATATTTCTGAATTGTGAGACAGACTAGGGAAATGCCGGGCTACTTGCAGGAAGCTGACGACACTAATCCTGCTGGTGGATGATCGGATACATCTCAAGATCGTAAAGATTGTAGTCGGCAAGTTCGAAACGCGACAGCCCATACGCGAGTGCGGCTGCGTTTAGAATGTAATCGGGATCGGTAGGTTTCAGAGGCGGGGCGGAATCGAGAAGATCGTGCCGGATCGACCCGTCATCGTTCACGTACAGCATCAGACGTTCATTCGCCGCGCATCCACCCGCGAGCGCGTTCGCCTGTCCGAGGATGTAGAAAAAATGATGCGGCGGCCAGGAGAAAAGCGGAGTGCGGTAGACATCCATCGAGTACCCAAGCTCGTCAAGCTCCCATTTTCGCCACGGCTTGAATTCTGCCAGTGACGCGAGCGACAGACCCTGCGCGACAAGATCGATTTCCTCGCCGAGATCGCCGGTTCCGCCGACCATCGCGTTCGCATCCTGCCACTCGTGAGTGAACGCGATCAGTAAACGGTATTGACGCCGTAAAAGTGGATACAGATCGGGCACATGGTCCGGGTTCGATTCAGCAAGCACTCGTTCAATGCTCCAGATCAGCCACATACGGTCGCGCATTGATAAATCTTTTTCGGTGAAAATTAAATTGGGGCCTTCACGATAACGAAAATCGTCGATGAAATTTTCAAGGCCGCCATCCCGGACACGTTCTTTGCCTTCGTATTTTTCAAGTTCATTCAGGAGTAATTGATATGAATCTCTTGTCATATCCGAATTATCGTTAATCGCTCCCGCTATCGCGATCATGGGCGCTATTAACGCGATTCCCTCAAGGCTGAACGTATCGGATTGGCCGTCTCCATCAGAATTGCGTGCATTTAACGCCTCGGTAATTTTCTCAAATCCGACGCCAATGTTCACCGAAACTTGTTCCCTGGCAGTAGCGATTTCATTCCTGCAGAGAATAAGAGGATAGATCGTGGCAGGATTATCAGGTTTCACTGGTTGATCGGCATCGGGAGTTATCGATGATATCACCGATTCCCATTTATCGACCTCATCCGGATGCGTATGAATCCGTGCCGCGACAGCCATTAGAAAAATTGCGGTGTCGGTATTTTCCTCCAGGGGATGGTTATCCATATTCTCAACAATGTTATCAAGCAGAATCGCGGCTGTATCTCTCTCATCAACATTTTCCCTGTCGCTCTCGACCAATGCCGTTGATTCAGTTTCCCGTTGGTCCGGAAGGTTACCGGGATTTTCGAAAATCTCCATCATCGGTTCGCCTGAGCATCCGGGTGTCGCGAATCCGACCGCATTCCCGATAGTCGGCGCGAGATCGAGTTCGCTGTGCAATTCATCCGACACATAATCCCGCTTAATTCCCGGACCGATAAGCAGCATGAACGCATGTTGGCATCCCTCGCAGAAGCATCCGTGATGCACATACCCGCCGCGATCCGGGATGTGCCGTCCGTGATCGGTCGTGATAATGAAATATGTTTTATCGCGATAACGGGTCTCCGCCTGCAAAGCCTCCCACATTTCCCATACATGCCGATCGGCCCAGCGGATTGAATCGGCATAGTAATGCCACTCCGCCTCATGTCCGCACTCATCGACATCCCCGAGATTCACAACGACCATATTCGGACGAACATCCGGAATTTTCGCGAGGAAATATTCGGTCACCTCGATATCCCTCAGGCTGTCGATCAGGAAGACATCATCGTCCGGATATCTTCCACATGATGATTGATCGAGCGAGCAGATCAGATCCTTCCCGAAATAACACGCGGTTTTGTCCGACCCGAACTCGCGCGCGTCGGCGACAAGTTTCTCAACTTCCAGTCTGCTGTGTGCGTCGGGACGGAGAAATCCCGCCGGAGGTTTGATAATTTCACTTATCGCGGACTCGATGTAATCCGAGCGTGCGTCACGGAAATACTCAAGAAATGTCGGGAAAACCGGACGGATGTGCCCGTCATTAGGGACAGTTGAAATCCGACCGGTGAGCATCGCAGTATGGGATGACGTGGTCACTGTCGGGGAAACGATTTGATAATTCGTGAGGAGTGTTCCGAGCGGGCGAAGATCGTTCCAGATGTGGGGAATGAATTCATGATCGTCCGACCCGATCCCCTCCTCCCAGCGGAGACCGTCGATAACGATAACCACAACGGCGATCTGATCGTAGGGATTTTCCTGCAGGAGCTTGACAAGTCCTTCCGATACTCCCTGGCGGTAACTTTCCTGCCACGGTTTACTCGCGCGCATGTAACCCGCTCCACCCAGCACGATAATCGCGAGCAGGAGAATAAGAGGTAGAATAAATCGGCGAAATCGATGCATCGTTTTTGAAAATCCAAAAATAAGGGTGCATCACTTCAGTGATCGCACCCATCCCGGGAAGTACGAAAACATTATATCACGAGAAACTCCTGCCGACGGAACTCGGCCTCTCACCAGAGCTTGATAATTCTGAGTCCTGCATATCCGTCGGCCACATATGCGAATTCTCCGTTAACATCCAAACCTCCGGGAGTCCCGGGGGTATATAATTCACTGTAGATAAATCCGGAGAGAGGATCGGAAATATCCGCCGTCTCGAATTGCCCGGTGGATAAATACGCGTAATCTCCGGCGATACTGATTCTGCCTGGGGTGGAATATTGGTCGATCACATGGACAATTGAGGCTGATCCCGGATCCGTTATATCAATCACCTGGGTTCCTTTGTAATCGATCCCGGCGTACGCGTAATTCCCTGAAACCGCCACCCCCGCAAACCATTCTTCGGTGTCTTCGATCGTGTGGATTATGCTCGCCGAATCCGGCGGGGAAATATCGATCACATGGAACGCTCCGCTGCCGTCATAATCTTTCCCAATCCCGGTTGTCACATAGGCGTAACCACCGGAAACATCGATATCAATCGGCCTGCCGGTCAATGGAAGCGACTTAACAACATACGCCGCTGATACAGGCTCGACATCCACAATGTGCAATTGCCCCGTTTCATCAGGATACTTACCCTCCCGCTCCAGTACGTAGGCATATCCGCCTGTGGGAAGGACACGGCTCGCTGTCCCCGGCGTAAGCTGAACCTGTTTTACGATACTCGCCGATCCCGGGGAACTGATATCAATTATGTTCAGATTATCAGGATGATCGGTCGCGTAGGCATAGTTTCCGTCTATGCCCACAGCGAGAAATCCGGTGTCCGCGGGCACGGTATGAACCAGGTGTGCCGATGAATATGGATCGACATCAATAACCATCAGCCCGTAAACATGCGGGACGAAAGCATATCCGTTCCCGTATACCACATCCCCTGTGCTCGCCGGACTGTCAATTACCCGGACCAGGTTCATTGATTCGGGAGGTGTGATATCGACAACCTGCAGTCCATAGGATCCTGTCGCAATGTAAGCATAATCACCAGCGACATCGATATTCCACCAATGGACATTCAATTCAACGTAACCGAGTTCATAAGCTGACTCAGGCGGATTGACATTGATAACATGCAGACCCTCAAACACGGAAGTGGTGACATATGCCAGCCCGTTTGTCACATTGACCTGATGCGGGAATCCGTCAATATTGATTTCTTTGATCTTCCCCGGTGATGCCGGGACTGAAATATCGTAGATCTGAAGCCCCATATTCGCTTCGCACGCGTAGAGGTACCCCCCGTCAACGAAAACACCGTGATAGATCGGCATAAAGTTTTCTATGGATCCGACAGGTGTCGCTGATTCCGGCGGATCGACATCGATTATCCTGATCCCGTCCCACATCGTGCATAAGTACACATAACCAAGCTGGGCTACGAGATCGTTGGCGAACCACATCCCTCCGGGATAATCCATCGTGTTGACAAGCGTGGGAGAGCCGGGATCGCTGATATCAGTTATCTGAAGCCCCCAATTTTCCATAACCGAATAGAGGTAATTTCCCCATACAGCCATGTCGCTGGCAGGATGCGTTCCATCGATTGTACCGGTTACATATGCCGATTCCGGCGTGCTGATATTTACAATTGTTACCGGAGAATATGCCGATCCGACGTAGGCGTAGTTCCCTGAGATTTCCACATCATGGACGGTATCCGATATGTCAACCGAAGTTATCCATTGCGGATTGGATGGACTTGAAATGCTGAAAATTTCAAGGCCGTTCGGACCGCTCGCGACATATGCGTAGTTCCCGTCAATTCTTAAATTCTCAGGATAATGGTTGAGTCCCGGCGGGGTGACATCGAAGGGACTTGATGGAATCCCGGCTTCTGTAATAATAATTTCAATTGGAGTATCCAGCTCACCGGTATCGCCTTCATCATCGGTTACACGGTACTGCACGTAATACGTCCCGGCGGAATTCCACGTGTGATCGGCTTCCGAGCCGGTTTCATCATATGTTCCGTCATTATCCCAGTCCCATTCGTGCAGAACGAGATCGCCGCCGTCCGGATCATACGATCCGGTATCATAAAAATCGACCGCCTGACCTTCAGTCTGGGGATTTTGATCGGCATCACCGATCGCAATCGGCGGGCCGGTGACCATGAGATCGCATATCTGGTATGCAGTCAGATCGAGCCACCACTCCTCTGATGGATTGTTCTCATAATCCTGAACAGCAATCAGGCATTTACAGCTTCCGCCCTGAAACAGATTTTCATTCTCGACCGTCGCCTCCCAGCGCGAGTAACCGTCTCCGTCCTCAAGCCAGGTTGCTGTCAATTGCCCATAAAACAGTTGCCCGCATTCCAGAACGGGCTCGATATGGGAATCTTTCCCCTGCCAGTCAAATACGTCGATTGTGAGCTTTGTCGAACCACCCTCATGAGTCAGTCCGTCACCGATCGGTTCCTCCGTAATGACAATTTTCCACGGCTCAGGACAGTTGGCTTCGGGTCCAAAATCGTTCATTGGGTCATCTACCGGTTTCTCTATTGGCGGACTCCAGTTCGCGTCAACCGCATAGCCGAACACGAGCCAGGAATCGGGCATGTCAATCTCGTAGGTCATGGTTATCGAGTCACCGGAATAAAACGCGTTGCGCGTGTTCGCGGCGTCAGTCGAGATAAATCTCCTGTAACCGTTCAACATGGCGTCCGGTGACATCCATGTGGCGAAATTGCCCTTGATGTATCCCTGCAGGCCGTCAGGTCCGGATCCGGCTGTGGAATAATTGTAAAGCGTCGTGTACCCATCAGGATTAACAAGCTCCCCGTCTCCAAGCGACCGGTCGGGGGTCGTCAGCGACGATCCGGAGAAATAATAGCTCCCGTCAAACATCGCGATTCCGCGGACATCGAATCCGGTCAGGTTTTGAGAGGGAAACGGATGCGATATTTCTATGTCGATAAACAGCGTGCCGTTTCCGGACGGCGTAATTCCGGTGATTTTCAAGCAGTCAGTGCAGGGGCCCTGTTCGAGCCATGAGAGAATGTTCCAGTGAGTCGATACCTGCCGCACGGGGATAATTTCCGCTACCATTTTTTGTGCATCCACGCTCACCAGGTTATATGACCAGAGACCGTGCCCTGCGGAAAAGCGCTGGTCAGTTGTGATATGTGAATCCTCAGCAGCGTGTAAATCCTGCGGATGATTTTCCATATCCGGAAGCATGGGTTGATTTAAATTCCCCCCCGATGAACATCCAATTAAAAGAATCAGAACCATCAATTGAAAAATTGTCGCGAAGTTACCCGAACCTGTATGCATTGGATCTATCTCCTGAGTCTGATAATTATTTGAGTTTGCGGCCGGCTGAAAAGATCACCCTGCCAACATCCAAACTGTTGTTTAAAGATATCAACGAAAGACGAATCCGTCAATCGCCGCAAATGCAACATTTCTTTTGCTATAATGCGCCCATTCAATATGATCTGGAGGTTCGGAATATGTTGCGAACGAAAACAATCGATGATTTTGTGAAAGTACTGGCAAGCGATGCGCCCACGCCGGGAGGCGGATCGGTCGCGGCCCTGAACGGCGCTCTGGGTTGCGCGCTTCTGACAATGGTCTGCGATCTCACTCTGGGCAAGGAGAAATACCAGGAGGTGTGGCCCGATCTTGAGCCGATGAAGGCGGAACTGGAACAGCTCCAGGAGGAGCTTACCGACTCGATCGATCGCGACGCCGCCGCGTACGACACATTCACAGCCGCGCGCAAGCTTCCGAAATCAAACGACGAAGAGAAAAAAGCGCGACGGGAAGCGATGCAGGCCGCGATGAAAACCGCCGCCGAAACCCCGAAGGCGACCGCCCGGTATATTCATCAGGCTTTGAAAATGGCGGGCGAGATTGCGAAAAAGGGCAATCCGAATGTCCTGAGCGATGCCGGGGTGGGCGCAAGCTGCCTTCTCGCGGGACTGCAGGCCGCCCTGATGAATATCGCGATCAACCTCGGCGGTATCAAGGATGAGGCATATGTCAGCCAGATGAAGATCGAGATGGACTTCCTGAAGAAAGAGGGCGGGAAGCTGGCAAATGACGTTATCTCCTTCGCCAATAAGGGAATTGGTTTAGAGGAAGGTTAGATTAATAAAGGCACAATGCCGAAAAAGGCTCCCAACCACTTACCGGGAACACCAAACATAATCGCATAAAAAAACCCGGCAAGTGAATGCCGGGCTGATTCTTTCAAATGTTTTTAATAACAGGGACTTACCAGTCGATGGTGAATTTTGTTACGCCATCGGTATGCAGTACGTGGACTTCGTCGGGATCTGGGAAGATCGCGGCGTCCATGCGTTTCGGAGTGCCGGAGATGTCGTCGGTTGAAATGGGACCGGATTCAGCGATCAGTGTTCCGGTGTTGTCGTAGGCGTAGAGAACCGGATCGCCGGTGTCGTTCACGTCCAGGATATAGACGTAGTCATCCGAGTCGACGGTTATGTCCAGGGGAGCATAAAGCGTTCCCTCACCGAATTTGATTCCTCCATAGCTTGCGTTGTTAAAGGAGAAATTGTGCAGCTCAACAACAGCGGTATTCGTCGCGGGAAGACCCTCAAGGATGTAAAGACATTGCCCGACCGGACCGACAGGTACGTCAAGAGCGACAACGTTATCTGGAACAATACCGTTTGTACTGTCTGCACCCCACCATGTCAGATTATCCAGTTGTATGTTAGTCAAATGTCCCAAACTGGTTATGTAGCGGTAATTTCCATCGTCATTTGATCTATAGAATAATCCCCTCATCTGAGTTGTGTTGGCAACATTGCACCAGTCAAAATATCCAAACAAATTAGTGTAATTCGTTACGCTGTCAGGAGCGCCGTTCCAATGCATATAACCACCACCATTGGGTTTGCCATTATCGACAATAGCACTCCTGTAGCCATAAGTATTATCGA
>CBDUUJ010000118.1:0-7508 GCA_965370205.1 uncultured bacterium | reverse complement strand
CCATCTCCGCCTGCAGCTTTGTGAGTTCGAGGTTGGTCAGGCGATGCAGGCGCATGTCCAGGATTTCCTGGGCCTGGATCTGGGTGAACTCGAATTCCTCTATCAGCCGCGTCCGCGCCTCTGTGGAGTTGGCGCTTGAACGTATGGTCGCGATAACCTCGTCGATGATATCGAGAGCTTTCAGGAGTCCCTCGACTTTATGCTGCCGGGCTTTCGCTTCCTTCAGCTCGAATTTCGAGCGTCTTGTGATGACCTTGATGCGATGGTCCCGGTACGCTTCCAGCGCTTCTTTAAGACTGAATATTTTCGGCTCATTGCCGATCAGCGCGAGCATGATTATGCTGAATCTTGAATGCAGCGCTGTTTTCGCGAAGAGAATTTTGAGGATTGTGTTGGGAATGAATTCTCTCTTTACGACAATAACAATTCGCATGCCGGTACGGTCGGACTCATCCCGGAGATCCTGTATGCCCTCGATAACCCCGTCCTTGACAAGCTTCGCGATTTTTTCAATCAGGTCGCCCTTCTTGACCTGATAGGGCAACTCTGTTATTACGATCTGATTTTTGTCGCCGGTGATCGGTTCGATTATCGCTTTCGCATAGACATCCACAGCTCCGCGACCGGTCTCATAGGCTTTTTTTATTCCGCTGATTCCGTAAATACTTGCGCCGGTCGGGAAATCGGGACCCGGGATAACCTCGATGAGATCATCTATAGTGCATTTTGGATTGTCGATCAGAAGGCTTACCCCGTCGCATATTTCGCCAAGGTTATGAGGCGGGATGTTTGTCGCCATTCCGACCGCGATACCCGCCGCGCCGTTGACCAGAAGGATTGGAATCCTCGCCGGAAGAACCTCGGGTTCCTCGCGGCTTTCATCGTAGTTGGGCGCGAAATCGACGGTATTTTTGTCGATATCAATAACCAGTTCCTCGGCGATCTTCGCCAGCCGGACCTCCGTGTATCGCTGTGCGGCGGCAGGGTCGCCGTCGACTGATCCGAAGTTGCCCTGGGGATCGATCAGGGGATATCGCAGGGAGAAATCCTGGGCGAGCCTGACGATGGTATCGTAAATGGCGTCGGGACCGTGCGGGTGATATTTTTTATTAACGTCGCCGGTGACAGCGGCGGATTTCACGCGCCGCTTGTCGCTTCGATAGCCCTCTTCCTGCATGGAGTAAATAATCCTGCGATGAACCGGCTTCATTCCGTCGCGCACATCGGGAAGCGCCCTCGACTTGATAACGGAGAGCGCATAGGTGATATAGGCGTCCTTCATCTGCCGGGAGATCGGCACATCGATGATATTTCCGTTCTGCGGGATGTCCCCGTCGGGAGGTGTGGCGGTCCCGTCAGGAGGTTGGGTCGTCCCGTTTTCATTCGATTCAGGTGGTTCGGTATTGGTCAATTCTTTAACAACCTTAAATTATCAACACCGGATTTTTCGCCCGGTGAAGTGATCGGTCACAAAGGAATAATTATAGCACTTTTCGCGGCATTTTGCGAACCTTTTGGAGGCTCTCAAGTCCGCTGTTCATGCGGGTTTGCGGGGCGATGAAAAGCTGGATTTTTACGTGAACGAAATAAGTTTGTTCAGGCCTGTGAAATCCGAAAAATTACCGCCTTTTTCGGTTGTTCGAATCCCCGTTTTTTATCTCAATTTTTCCTGAAACCAGTCTTGTGTAATTCATTAAAGCATGTTAAAAGTAATATGTACATCCTGCCGGGTTGGGATATGAGGTGCCGGACGGCCCGGACAGGTAAAAACAGGGAGGAAGGACCAATGTCCGGAAGATTTAATAATGCATTCGGGGGGGGTATGCGTCAGGTAGCGCATTCCTCATCACACTACTCATCACTCTCTCACTTATCACAATGACCGGCTGTAACGGGCATAGTAATCCTGTCGAATCCGACGGGACGAGCGCAATTGCACGATCGATGCAGATATTCGATAGCGGAACTCCGTGGGGAGACGGCTACAAGCTGGACTCCTCGTCAACCAGATGGGTATGTCCGGTGCCTTATGGAGTCATGCCGGGCGACATCGCAGTTAGGGATGAGGGGCTTGGCGGGATAGATACTCTTTGTACGGCATTTGTTCGTCACGACAGCCCTCAGGCGCCTTCTCAAATCTATCTTGCAGTAATTGACTCAAATGGCGATGAAGTCTATTCCGCAAATTTCAGCGCCTCTTCGGTAAAGCCGCGATGCCGTTATCCGGCTGTAGAAGTAATGTACAGCCGGGAGGAAGGCGCAATGACGGCATTCATCAAGGTTTATGTTATCTGGATGGAGATCACCGAAGAAGGAGATTGGGACCTCTATCAAAAATGTTTTTACTTTCATGTGGATATGTGGCATGGAGTAAACTGGAGTTTTGCCTGGCAGACTCCGGTAACATGTATCGATGCAACCTCCACATCGGATAATGAAATCCATCCCGATCTCTGCGTCCTGCCGGCAAGCGGGGATCTTTTCGCTGTTTTCAACCGGGAATATACTGCCACGAGCGGCGCAATATTCGCGATTAAACAACCCTGGTCCTATTTTTACTATCCTTCCGTGTGGGAAGACCCTTATAAAGTTTCCGACGATTTGGACTTGTGGAAATCGGCGCCGAAGATCGATGCAGATTTTATGCATATCAATACTGGTTCCGGACAGCAGGAGTGGCCTCGAGCGATGGTAGCTGCAGTCTGGGCTGAAGAGGTCTCGGATGATGACTGGGAAGTTTATTATAACCAGTGGTATCATTTATCCGTTCCATCTCCGCCGATTGACTCGATAACACATGACGGGCAATACCGTGCAAATGGCCTTCCCCAGATCGATATCGTCCCTATGTCGAGCTGGGTTCAGGATCATGCATCGCTGCAGGCTGTCGTAACGTGGATGTACGGTGCCTGGGATGGCCAGCATTACACGAGCCCAAGAATCCGAATAGGCGTCACGCCTGAGCTTGAGAATTTCATTACACTCGACGATGAATTCGGGGTCGCACCGGATGTCGCCTGCTATCAGCTTCCCGATCCGGAGCAGGAGAGACAATGGTTCGGCGTGAGCTATTATTCGTCTCAGAGCGGAGAAGACCCCTGGCGAACGAGGATACGCTCCTTCAGCTTCCAGATTCCCTGGGAGACATGGGTCGTGTCGATTCAGAACCATTACGACGATGATGTCCCATTTAGCCAAGGACAGTGGAGCGAGCTGACCTATTTTACCGGCTCCACGTTATGCCTTCGGAATCCTGAAGTTCCCGGGGACATTTGGAAACAGATGTTCGGTATCGGATGGGTTGATGAGAGAGACCCAGACAACCAATATATGACATGGTTGTCGCAGGGGAATATCGAGTGAATGACTTAAGGAGGACAACCATGAAACTATTGCCACATATATTCTTAATCACAATGTTGGTTTCATTTGGGTGTGCTGGAAAAGACATGGTCTCTCCTGTGATTCCTTCGCATGGAGAATCGGCTCCCCCTATATCAATTACTATAAATGCAACCAGCCAGGGGCAATTCCTCAATTGGGGAATCTATGACCTTGAAATTGCGTCAGACGGATCGTATTTCAAAGTTTTCCCTAACCGAACTGCTAATGCTGTTTGGGGTTATCACCTAAATGCTGTTAAGCTTCTTGAAAAATCACCCTGTACTAATTGCATAAATTTAAGCAATATTCATATTCTACCTAATGGTGATTTATAGGTTGATATTTCACTTACTCACCCATATATAAATCCTGTCTACACAGGCTTCGATGTAAGGGGAGATATCATGTTTCCGCCCTCTCAATACTATCCAGATAATGAGTTACGAGTCGAGGCCGACCTTGAACCATGGGAAGGTAATGATAATGGCTGGATGCAAAGATATTCCAGTTGCGATAAAGGCAATGCCGTGTTAGTAAACCTTGATGGATGGACAACGATCTGGGCACCTGATTGCATTTATAATCCTTCTGATTTTCAGTTGGAAGAAGGTTTTCCGATCTTTGAATACTATCCAGGCAAAATGGCATCTGGCGAAGACTTTGGCACAATTAATGCGTTTAAGCGCTTTTACTCCAATGAGAACCGGCACATGTTCGAGGTAGGCAAGACCGTCACACGGACCTATATAATGCGTCCCCCGGCTGAAGGACCAATTGAGGCATCCTATGCAGTCTATGCGCATTGGGACGAGCCACTTGTTATTCCCGTAACCGATCCAGCAGTGGACTTTGGTCCCGAGGCCAATTCGCCGATGCCCTATGAGTTCTGGGTCACACAGGACACAGTTATCGACCCGGACATGCACCCGCATGATCAGGCGACACATATCCACTGGCACATCAAGACATGGGATATAGACTACACCTACTGGATGGGTTCCCAGTGTGATTTGTTGTATCAGAAGAATCTCGGAGGCAACATATTTATTCATCCGAGTGGAGATCCGGATGACTATTTCCTTAAAGATTTTGACACCTGGGCCTATACAAAGCTCCCGGACGCATATCCTGGCGAGTGGACTTACCTATTCAAGCTTGAGATCAGAGACCCTGAGAAACCGTGGTGGCCGATACCTCTTGGCACTGACTGGTACATCGCCAAGATTGAAATCGGCGAGCTTGACGGCGAATGGTGATTGACAGCTATTCGAGCGGGGATGGGATGAATGCTAAATCCTGTCCCCGTCTTTTTTTCAGTTAGTTTTCAGAGTGTTTGTGAACGATCAGGCATCCTTTTCAGGGGTTGGGTACATTCGCAGTCGTGACTCAGGATTGACAATCCGATGCAACATTAATTTGATTTATCCGTATGATGGCGGTTACAATTAAGTGCCGCCCTTCGGGAGGGCTGTAAATACTTATGCTGCCCAGGCAAACCAGGAGGTCATTGAGACCATGTCCAGCCGATACTCACAACACCGACTGATTTCATTATTTATTATAGGGATTCTGCTTTTTGGAATCTCCGGATGTTTTGGAGGCGGAGGCGGAGGAAAGCTCCAGCCGCCGACCGTTTCGTTCGTCGGGTTAAAAAGTCTGCAATACGACTCCACGATCCCGATAGCGATCCATGTCGACAGCGGGGAGATGGTCAAGGCCGCTCTGGTCCTGACCTACAGATTCGATGGTGAAACCGAGTGGCGGATGATGACGAGCCAGCCGGGACGTTTCGATCCGAGTTCGCTTCCGCTGCTGACTGTCCCCGGCGGGGGCACTGAATTCATTTTCTGGTGGCATGCTGTCGCCGATCTTCCGTCGGGTCACGGATATAAGATATTCATTAAGGTTATCCTCACAACGGATGACGGTCAGGTGATCGAGACACAGTCCGGCCTGATGGATGTCGATTACACGGACGGCTCGACAGGTTCGGAGCCGCCATATGTGCCGAGCGGCGCTCTTCCGGGGAGCATGTGCCAGGCATCGTATGACGTGCAGCTTCCGGTTGAGGGCGGCAAGCCACCATATGAGTGGTCGCTTCTCCCTGAGGGCGCACAGCTTCCATATTTTCTTGAGCTTACCCATGACGGACGAATCGTGGGAACTTTTCCCGAAGGATACGGTCCCACAACTATTGAATTCACGGCTCAGGCGAAGGACTCGAACGTGATAGTCAGCCGCGAGTCGTCCGGGGCTTTCACGATATTCGTCGACTGTGTAGCCGGTCCGGGATGCGCACCGCCTCCGGAGATACTGTTCAGCAGTTTGCCGGCTGCAACGGAGGGCATCGCCTTCGGTTATACATGCCTTGCCGATGCCGGCGAAGGTGCTCTCACATGGTCGCTTCTTTCGGGTGATCTTCCGGACGGTCTGACTTTTTCAGCGAACGGACTGTTTGAGGGGACGTGTTCGGTCGGCACAGCGGATTCGTATGAACTCGTGATTCAGGTCTGCGACTCGTGCACCGATCCCGGTCCGCAATGTGACACGGTGGAAGTGACATTGTATGTGATTGAACAGGGCACAGGATGCGCGGACCCACCGGAGATCACAACCCAGACTCTGCCTCCCGCGAAGGAAGGAACGCCGTACAGCAATTTCCAGCTTATCGCGGAGGATGGAGAGGGCGCTCTGACGTGGACAAAGATCGATGGTAATCTTCCGGCGGGAATAATATTCTCGGCTTCCGGAGTGTTATCAGGCACGCCGGGCGCGGGCACAGGCGGCGCGAGCGGTCAGAATTACAATCTCACTTTCCAGGTCTGCGATTCATGCAGCGAACCCGGTCCGCAGTGCGACAGCAGGGAATTCGCCCTCCTGGTTCAGGCTCCCGATTCGGAGTGCGATCCTCATCCGCAGATTACAACCGAGTCGCCAATCGATGACGCCGCAATTGGAATTTATTACGAATTCCAGTTTGAGGCTGATTACGGTGAAGGGGCTTTGACATGGATTCTGAACAATCCGGATGCGCTGATGGGAACAGGTCTTATCTGGAGCTCGGTCGGGATAATCAAGGGAACTCCCGGAGACGGATCCGACGGAGTATACAACCTGAATGTTTCCGTCAGGGATTCCTGCCCGACACCGCAGATCGACACCGGGATCTTTGAATTGACAATAAAGGGAGTATGCGGACCCGGTCCGGGCATAACAACCCTGATGATGAACGATGCGTCCGAGGGTTCTGCATACAGCTTCCAGTTTGAGGCGTCCGGTGGCGAGGCACCGCTGATCTGGTCGCAGGTTGGGGGACCGGAACTCACAACCCTGGGACTGGGAATAGATTCAAATGGTCTGGTAAGCGGGACCCCGTACGTCGGAGCTATGGGAGTATATAACGAGATCGAAATACAGGTAGCCGATTCATGCTGGACCGGAACGCAAACGGCGAGCAATTTGTTCACGCTTACAATAAATGCGGGGTGCGAGCCTCCGCCGGAAATATTAACCGAGAGCCTGGATGTTGCCGGCGAGGGAGTGGAATACAATTTCAATCTCTCAGTAGCCGGCGGAGAAGGAATCCTGACGTGGAATATTCTTGGTGACGGTGATGAACTGCCCGCAAGTCTGCTTTTCAGCGATGGAACGATTTCGGGGATACCCGACGCGGGAACAATCGGTTTTTACAATATCCACTTCGAGGTCTGCGATTCGTGTCCGACAGTGCAATGCGATGATGAAATTCTTGAGCTTGAAGTTGCCGAACCCTGTGGAGCGGGTCCGAACATATCGACAACTGTTGTTGATCTGGCAACCGTTGGTGTTTACTACGAGTTTCAATTTGAGGCTTCGGATGGCGAAGGTGACCTTAGCTGGCAGAGCAATTCGGGGTTGCCGTGGTCGATTTTCCTGGGAGCGGATGGCCTGTTAACGGGTACACCCACAGTTGGTGACATTGGCGACTGGAACTTCGATGTTATTGTTTCGGATTCCTGCTGGCTGGGCGCTCAGAATGACTCAGAACTGTTCCAGCTGACAGTTCTGCCGGAAGGATGTTTGCCGCCGCCTGATATTATTTCCGCTGCGTCATACGAAGTTCCTGCAGGGATGGGTATCGACTT
>CBDUUJ010000117.1:0-7531 GCA_965370205.1 uncultured bacterium | reverse complement strand
GGCGGATCATAAAGGAAACTGACAGAACGAAAGTGGAAATCAATATCGAGGGACAGGGGGGAGGTCCGGCGGGGAACATCATGATAAGGCAGCTCGCACCGCGCATTCTCACGAATTTAAAGCAGCATTTCGACAGGGCATAATCCTGTCAGACGAGTTTAAATCTGTCATATATAATTGAATTACTTATGGGTCCCGCGATTAAAAGAAAATGGAAAATCGGCTGTGGAGTTGTTGCGCTGCTTTTGTTCTTTGTCGCGGTCTTTACATTAAATGCCGGTTACAGGTTAACAAAACAGGCTTTTATTGTCCCTGAAGTAAACCGAAGAATAACGTTAACACCAGGTGATGCACTCGGACCAGGCACCATACCGATCAGTTTTATCAATGAAGAGGACGACCTTGTCCCCGGATGGTATCACCCCGGCGAACTTCCGGGCGCGATCGTTCTCCTGCACGGACTCGGCGGAACCCGTACGCAACTTACCCAAATAGCGAGAGAACTCAACGATGACGGCTGGGGAGTGCTTCTTATCGACCAGCACGGGCATGGCGAACACCCCGCAAACTTCACTACATTCGGACGGGCGGAGTTGTGGGATGCTCTCGCGGCGGTGAGATGGCTGAGAGACCGTCCCGAAATCGATCCGGACCGTATCGGGCTTTTCGGCGCGTCGATGGGCGCAACCACATGCATCTACGCGGCAGCAGAGGACCCGAACATCGCATGCGCTGTGGCTGATTCCTCATACGCCGACATTGAACAACAGGCTTACCACGATCTGGGGACAAACAAAGCCGGCATCAGCGTCCCGAAATGGCTGCAACCATCCGTTGTGAAAATATTCCTGCTTTATTCGCCACTCATTATCGGTAAGTGGGCGGAATATCCAAATCCGGTCGATGTAGTCGACCGCATCAAATGCCCTCTGTTCCTCATTCATGGCGAGCATGACGAGCGAATCGATATCGAATGCCTTAATGATTTATCAAAAGCGGCAAAGGATGCGGGTGTGGATGTCACAACATGGATGGTCCGGGACAAGGGTCATTGCGCCTACCACAGAACGGATGAATTTAAAAATCGTTTATCGGCTTTCTTCAGGAGACATCTATAAAGAGTGGGATACCGGAATTTTGTTACACTTTTCCAACAGACCCGTACGCCAAAAATATATCCAACTATTCCTCAGGAATGAAAAGACAGACAGAACCCGATTCCCAATTGATTCATTTCAGATGCAATTCACTACCCCCGGATATCACTCGGTTTGGCGACGTGGACTATTCTCTTCCTGCGCCTTTCCGGAGGATCAGGGGTTTCATCAGTAGCACCAAGCAAAATGACCATCACCATCTCATGCTTCTTCTGATCGATTCCACAAAGGAAAGCTATCTCATCCTTCATCGCGAGTGAACTGGTCATCATCAGGCTGCCAATACCCTCCTCCCATGCCGCAAGGACCAGATTCTGGCACGCGAGGGACGCTGAGATGATGTCCATTTTCTCCGTACCATCGGAAACCTCGGCAAAACAGACAATCGCGACCGGCGCGCCTGCAAAATTATGATAGAGGTCGCGACGTTTCTCCGCCCCCTCCTCACCGTAACGCTCGACAAGCGCCGGTTTGAAATTCTCCCATAGCGGCTGGTGAAGGCTCGCGAGACGGTCGCGCATCTCATCGGTGAGGATAAAAAATTTCCATGGCTGACGGTTCATCGCCGATGGCGCCCATATCGCGGATTCCATAATGCGATCCAGCACGTCAGGGGGGATCGGATCGGGTTTAAACTGCCGGATTGACCGGCGATTCCTGATAAGTTCGAAAATATTCATCGTATTTTCCATAAAAGATCCATAGCATGATGGAATGCTGCGGAGTATAGCACGAAGCGGCGATTAATAGAATAATCAGGCATGCTCAAATTGGCAAATTGGATCACTTTCTGGTATTTTCTTAATCAGGCAGGAAACAAACCTGCGCTCAAGGCAGCGGACTGACAATGCGCTTTCTATATTCAACAATTGCGGTTTTAATATTAATCGGGGCCGTCTTCGGTATCCTCTGGGCCGGGCAGCATGATTTCGGGCAGCGCCAGTCGATGGAATTTTTTCCTTACGAGGACGAAATAACGCTTGATGATGGAACAACCTTGCGGTCGAGCGGGGTCATGGTGCGTGTAAATCACTGGGAGGCCGCACAGAACGACCAGGCAATGGCGACTCTCATGATCGCAGCGAATAACATGTATCCGGAAGAGTGCTCCGGGGAAAATTACGAGATCGCCGTGAGACGTCCGAACCCCGACGGAGGAGAGGAAAAATACAGCTTCACTTTTTCCATCTATGAAAACGATGGCGCGGGATCATGGATTGAGTATGGTCGATGGGTTAATGACAGGTATGTTGTGATGGAATCCTACAACGCTGAATGGATTGAGATTATAAATATCGCGCAGGGCAGAGCAACCTTCCAGATTCAAGTGGAGTAGTCTTCCCGACAAGCCTCTTTTATTTATCCAATTCTGTAAAAATTCGTTCAATTGCCTTCTCAAGCTCATCGATCCTGCCTTCGATGATGTTCCATATGACCTTTAATGAAACCCCAAAATATTGGTGAATCAATACATCCCTTAAACCTGCAATTTTCCTCCAGGGTACATCAGGATATCTATCACGTATTTCATCGGGTATGTTCTTTACAGCCTCACCAATGACAGCTATGTTGTACAGTACGGAATCCAATAAGATATGGTCTTCCTCCAGCTCCTCCCAATTTGACAGATGCTTGGTGCTTTCTTTTACTTTACGTAAAGACTCTAGAATGTCCCAAAGCCTGGATTTAAAATCCCTCGACATAAATAACCTCCTGAAGGATTCTGTCTTTAAGCCTTTCTTTTATTGTATGCTGGATAACAAGGTCGATCTTTCTTTTAAATAAATCCTCAAAATAAATAATTAGTCCCATGTAAGCATCAAATGTCTCATTTTCCAATTGGACCAGGAAATCCAGGTCGCTGTCCTCTGTCGCATCACCGCGAACAACCGAACCGAATATCCCCAGTTTTTTTACACCGTAACTTTTAATTTCATCCTGGTTTTCGCTGATTTTTTGAAATATTTCCTCAAGTAGAGTCATGGTTTCTCACCTCTACCCATTATATAACATCTACTTCGCGGTTTTGCGCTCGACGACGCAGCACGATTCGGTCACGTCGCGGGATTTCAGCATGGCGAGTAAATCCTCAGCGATATCGAACGCCTCCGCCGCATGGGAGAGCGCCCTTCTGGATGAGAGGAGGACTGCAAGAGCAATTGTCACGATCGGGCATTCCGTCTCGTGTCCCCGACGGTCGGTAACAAGCACAGTTCCACGAGTGAGGTCGTTCACATCGTAGAAACCCGCGACCATCTCATCGAACAGGTCGACAATTTCCTCCGCGATCGCCTGTGCAAACTTCTCACTTGTGATAATGGCGAAATCATCGCTGCCGAGATGCGCGATAAAATTCTGGGGATGGGGATTTTTATCGAGGACGCTCTTCATGAGTTCGCCGACAGCGACAAGCATCCGGTCGCCCTTTGAATACGAATACGCCCTGTTGTAACTCTTGAAATGATAGAGATCGGCGAAAACCACACCGAAACGCTCGCCTGTGCTTATACGATCCCTCAACTCCGACTCGAATGCACCCGCGCTTGGAAGACCGGTCACCGGATTTATCTCCGCCGACGGGCGCCGTCCGGAGAGCATATCCTTCACTTTACCGATCAGAAGCTCCGGATCGAGATCGAAATCATCGCCGCGCCCCGGAACAACCAGGTATTCAATGCCCTCCGGAATATCCACCTCGTCCGCAACCAGCAGAAGAGTCCGATTCTGCGATACGGTCGGGCTATTCTCATTTCCCGTACCCGAATAACTGACCGGGTCGGCGATCAACAGTCCCGGATTTTCCGAGGGTTCATCCTCAACGGGAACCCCTTCAAGTCTCAAGGTAATTTCAACCATATCGGCAAGCGTTTCATCCGATATCGAAATGCGCACATTTGAGACGGCCTGTTCCACCTGCGTGGTTGAGTCATTGGGAAGGGTCATGCTGGATCCTCCAGAAAGCGGACAGCGTTAAGTTCTCCACGGGCCTCATCGACCCAGAGATGGTCGGACTGGTGGCGCATGAGAAGAAAACCGCGCCCCTTGTCCTCGAGAATTCTTTCAGGACGGAGATCCGGGCTTGTTACCCGCTCATTGAGTTTTCCACCCTCATCCCGGACCCTGATATGGATATGTTTCTGAGAACAGATTATTTTTATTTCGATAAGCGCGTCATCATCGAGGTAATTTCCGTGTTCGTGAGCATTTTTGATCGCTTCATCCAGAAGCATTCGAATCGCGATGAAATCCCCCGGCTTGAGATTTTCAGTTTTCAGCCATGACAACGCATCTTTTAACAGTTGATCGCGATCTCTTCCGGGCATGCTTTTCGCCCAGCCATGTTCAGGATCATGTCCGATAACAACCAGGCTCCAGTCGTCACGCGCCATGTCGTCGGCGGCGAACTCTCCGAGCGTCGCAAGGATATGCTCGAACAGCGCGCGAGCCGGGATGAAATGAACTTTTTTAATACAGTCGATCAATCCCGATTCGCCCCATACCTGTCCGGACTCGTCGCGTATGCCAAGGAGTCCGTCCGATGCCCAGACCAGCTTGTCTCCCGGTTTAAATGTAAACTCAATCTCCTCAAGCTGCGCGTCGGCGAACAACCCGAGCGGAAGCCCGTCGGGATCGATAGTCTCAATATCTCCTGTAACCGATATTTTATAAAGCCTCGGCGCGCCTGCGCGAGAGAAACGTCCGGTCCCCGATGATTCATCAAGCACCAGTCCGATCAGGGTCGCGAAAATCCCGGGCGATGTCACCGTTTCGATTTCATGAAGGCTCTCGTTGATTTCCGAAAGCGCTTTAACCGGAGATGGGATATCGGGAGGAAGCTCAGCCAGTAACTGGCGGATAAAGATCATCGACCACGCGACCGATGCCCCCCGTCCGGCCACATCCGCAGCCCAGACATTCAGATGCCCCTCCTCCGGACTTTTAACAACAAGAACATCGCCCGCCAGTTCTCCCGCAGGCTGCAGATGCGCCCAGTAAACCAGGTTTCCCGAACGCCTGTAACGGGGTGTGAGTTTCTGCTGAAGCACCCGCGCCCTGTTCGCATCCGCTTCCGTGATCGACTCGATCCTGAGGCTTCTTTCATACTCCCTGGCTGCTGCAAGCGAGTCGGCGGCGGTTTTTGCAAAAACAGCGAGTATGTCCTGCGATTCCGGCGCCGACGCGAACGCTTTGGGACAAAGGAACAGGCAGATTCCCCGGTCGGTTTCGGACATTTCCAGCGGGAGAATTCCCATCGCCTGGTTTTCCGATGGCTCGAAACCGCAGGGAGGCTCTTTCCCGGAAAGAATTTCCGCCAGTTTGAAACTGTCCACCAGTACTGTTTTACCGGATTTCACTGCTATCGAAACAATCGGCGGCAACTTTGACGCTCTTCGGTACTTATCGATATCGTCCTCCGGCAGATCGCGCCATGCGAGAGGCACAGGATTCGAGCCGCCGGTACCGGATGCCGGTGCCGCCAGAAGGATCGCACGTCCGCCACCGGTCAGATCGAGAAGGTAATCCAGCACAAGCTCTCCGGTTTCGCGGTAACACGATCCCCATGATGTCTCCCGGCTCAGGCTGAGAATGTCATTGATTCTGCGATTGATATTCCGGATTCGTTCCTGGCTGTTGACCCGGTCAAAGGCCAGCGCGCATTCCGCCGACGCGACCCTGCTCAGCGATAGTTCCAGAGACCCCGGGTTCTCAATGCCCACGAGGAGCATCACGAGAAGACCGTCCGCTTCCCGAGGACGGATCGGAATCACGCAGCCATACAGCGCCGACTGAATTTCAACCCCGAGAATGGTTTTGAAACCGGGTTCCAGTTCATCCTCCGAAATCCATCTCGACTCACCGATGTTGAATATCTCCTCCAGCCTTTCCGGAGCCGTCTTTTCAAGAACCGCCGTGGGAATCTCGTCCCCCATGACCTCTACCGACTTGATCGCAAGCCCTTCCGAAGATTCGGTCCATATCGCGACAGCATGCACGTTCTCAAACAGTCCCCTGAGAACCGGAGCAAGCCCGATTAGAATATCTTCACGTGTCCCGGCACCGTTAAGATGGGCAGTCAGCGAGAGGATCGCGTCGAAATGCCCGAGTATATAGGCGGTGTGACGGCTTTCCAGGCTGATGATCTCTTCATAGACCTGAAGATACAGCGAAAGAACTTCGGCGCGGAGATCGGATTGGAAAAACTCATTTATCGCGAAGAGAAATTCATCACCCTCATCGCTTTCACTGTCGATTTCAAGATGCGGCATAATGAAAACCGGGAAGGAATCCTCGATGGCGAGAAGGTCGGCGTACGAGGCGGCTGAATTGACCCAGTCATGGAGCAGACGTCGGATCACATTCTCGAATTTGGCATACTCGCCGCCCTCGAGAAGATTCGCGAGGACCTCAAAGCCAAGCCTCGCGCGGTTAATCGCCTCATCCTCAGGCTCGTTCGTCTCGGGCGCAAGGTCATTGGCCCGGATAAATTTAACCCATCTCTCCGCGAACTCATCAAGCCCTGCGCGAAGGGTTTCGGCAAGTTTTAATCGCACCTGCGAACGCATGATATAACCTCATCCTTTACAGAATGTATCTGTCCCTCCTGTCACCGAAAAATCGAATGGCAAGCTGGATTATCCAACCTCGACCCATGCGCGGATGATACTGTCAGGCTCAGCGCCCGATATCGGACCGGCATTTGAAGAGGTAACAGTCAGGGAAAGATTGACGTCCAGTCCTTCAACGATTTGACCGTAGACGGTGTAATTCCCGTCCAGGAAATTCGCGCTTGTGTCGGTATGGACAAAATAGAACTGGCTTCCGGATGAATTTTTTTGAGGATTTTGAGCATCGCCAAGACGAGCCGCGGCAACGCTTCCGCCCTTATGGGGAAGACCGATCTCGGCTGGAATCGTGTAACCGGGTCCGCCGCCTCCGGTACCCTCAGGATCTCCACCCTGGCTCATGAAATTCTCAATCACACGATGGAATACAAGACCGTCATAGAATCCATCCTGTACCAGTTTCACGAAATTCGCGCTGTGAAGCGGGGCCTGTTCCGGAGATACGCGAATCTTGATAATGCCCTTCGTGGTCTCAAACACGACAACCACTCGCTCCAGGATCTCGACTTCCTCATCGGTTATCGAATCCGGCGGCCATGAGCCATATTCGGCGAAAATGTTCTCGGGGATGTCTTTTTCTTCTGCCATTGGTTCCTCTTCCTCAACAGGTTCCTCTTCCTCAACAGGTTCTTCTTCCTCTGCAGGTTCCTCTTCCTCAACAGGTTCTTCTTCCTCTGCAGGCTCTTCCTCAGCAATCTCCTCTTCTTCGGCAGGAGTTTCGCTTGTGATGTCGGTTACATCTTCTTCTGT
>CBDUUJ010000116.1:0-7555 GCA_965370205.1 uncultured bacterium | reverse complement strand
TTATTTTCTATTTTTTTAAATCCGTTAAAGACGACATGGCAGCTTAATGGTGACACAAGTGCTTTAAGGACGGTATAAATGTATTAGTGATGACTTGTATGTATTGTTATTTGAGACCTGTGTTATACTCATAAAAAGCCTCGTCGGAAAAATCATCGTGTCCCTGAATATACCGATAAAATCAACATACGATTTCACCGAGGGCTTCGCGTATTTCTTCCGTGAAGCCTATCTGAACGCGCTCTCATGGCGATGGCTGCATGTCACGTTCATCCTCCTGGTGCTTCTTACGTTTGTCTGCACAAGGATCGCGATGCTGAATATCCTCGCCTATGAATTCTCCGCGTTGATAGCGGCGTTTGTCTGTCACTTCACAGCGATTCTTGTGATACGCGAATTCGACCGTCTCCGTCCCGTTCTTTCAGATCGAAGTCTATTTTCTCCCGGGCCTCATCCTCGTTTCGTGGTGTGGGGAGTTATATTCGGATCGGTCGCGGCTGCGGGATGGCTGATGCTGATTCCGCTTATGGAGATAGTCATCCTCGACCTTATCTTTTCAATCCGTAACTGCGATCCTCTGACCGGCCTGGGGTTCTACCTGACAATTCCGCTGATCAGCTCGTTTTTCGCGGCGTCAGTGGGAGCATTCTGCGCGGTTTCGACATCAACGCGCCGCAAAGCCGGATGGCTGTATGTCCTGATTCTCCTGATTTTCTTTTCGCGGATAGTTATCAGGATCGCGAACGGGCATGTCATGAGCCTACACGATCCGTTTCTCGGCCTGCTGGCTCTTCCCCTCTATGAACAGGAAACCAATCTGACAGGTGGATATCTTTACAGCCGATTTTTCATCCTTTTAAGTGCGTTTTTATTAATGAAATTTATCTCTCTTTTCGCCGACGAGCATTTTCAGAAATACAGCATTGGAAATTTCTTTAAGAGTCTGCGCAGGTTTGATATTTTCCTTCCCGAAATAAAGACATTTATAACTTTTGGATTGCTGTTTGTACTTGGACTTTACTACCAGGGTCCGCTTGGGATGGAAATCACCCGTCGGTATCTCGAGCATGAGCTGGACGGGCGCATTACAACCGAGCATTTCATTATCCGGTATCCGACCGGCGGGGATGTCGAGGAGGATATCGAACGTATCGCCGAGGATCATGAGTATTACTACTGGTCGATATACAATGAAATCGGCGTTGCACCGGACGGGCTGATCCGGGCTTATATTTATCCCGATAACAAAACGAAAACGTTTCTTACGGGAGCCGGGTCGAATGTGTACGCGAAACCGTGGACCGGCGAGATTCATGTCGAGTACAACCGCAACAGAATTCATGCGCTGAAACATGAGCTGGTGCATGTGATTTCGGCACCGATGGGCGTTCCATTTTTCGGATCGGCCATGCTGGGCGCGTATGGCGAGGGTATCGCGGAGGGCGTCCAGTGGGACAGCGGGAACGACCTGACATATCACCAGTGGGCGGCGGCTTTGAGGGTCGCGGACGATCCATACTCGGACGGTTCGTTCTTTCCCAGGGATACCGGACCGATAAATCTTCTCACGAGGAATATACGTGAAGGCGGATTCTACTCGGGTCGGATCGGGATGAATTACTATCTTGCGTCAAGCCATACGAGATGGTTCCTGGACACATACGGGTCCGATGCGTACAGGCGCGCGTATATTTGCAACGACACGATGTCCGCGATAGGAGTGAGCCGGGAGGATGCAGCCGGGAAGTGGATGGAATATCTCGATCATGTGCCACTGACACAGGATGATATCGCGTATGCCGGGCTTGCGTTCTCGCCGCCGAAATTCACGGTGAGAGTCTGCGCGCATGAGCTTGCGGAACATCAGCGGCTTGCCCGTGAGGCATCGCAGCGATCGGACTGGTCGGATGCATATGATGAATATGGAATTCTTCTCGATTTCTCGCCGGGCAATCCGCGTTACGCATACGAGCAGGTCAGGCTTCTTTACTACCAGGAGAAATACGAGGGTGGATTGAATTATATCAATTCGATCAGGGAGTGGGAGAGCATCGATGAGAAATGGGAGCCGTACCTGCTGGTTCTTGAGGGGGATATTTACAGCCGGTCGGGCCAGCCCGCGATGGCGCTTGATAAATATCTGGAGGCTGACGACACCGCTCTCAATCGTTCGACACGGGAGACGATTCAGTTAAGGCTCGCGATTCTCAATTCTCCCGCGAAAGCCGAGTTCGAGGATGCGTTTCGTGAGCCGGATGACGCGCGATGGCGGTACGAGCGCGCGCGAACGCTCGATGAAACCTGGCTGCCTTTTTATTTCCTCGGTTCAAATCTTATTAGTGACAGGATGTATGATGAAGCGGAGGAAATGTTTCTTGAATGTCTTCGTCTCAATCCCCCCCACTCGTTCGTGCGTCGGAACTGCCTTTATTACCTGGGAATCTGCGCGTACCGTCACGGTGAATATTCTCTTGCGCAGAGGAATTTCCAGGACGCGGGAGTAATCGCTGCCGACCTTTTCATGCAGGACCATCCGAGCTACGATGAATTCATCCCGCTGGACAGGCTCGATTCATGGTCGGTCTCAATCTCGGACTGGCTTGCGAAATGCGTATGGCGTGAAAGCTGGCCGGGAATTCAATTGCCGGATGAGGAATGATGTGGAGAGGGGTAGGGGGAGTCAGGCACCCATAAACTCCGCTGACGCTCCGTTTATGGGCGACACTGTGGGAATCGGGTTGAGGGGAGGGGAATTGCGCTGCATCGTGGGCGATTTTGAAAAGATGCAAAAAAAAATCCCCTTTCGGGGAATTCAGTTCGAATGACTTAAAACATTTCTTGCCTGCGGGCCTTTGTGGCTGACCACCAAGTCAAACTGAACCTTATCACCCTGATTCAATGTTCGGTAGCCTTCTCCGGGGATTGCTGTGTAATGCACAAATACATCCTTACCATCCTGCATGGTTATGAATCCGTAACCCTTCTGGGAATCAAACCATTTAACGATACCATCTGTCACTTGTAACTCCTTTCTGAGTCCCACAGAGGGGATGTTATCACTCATGCAGGATGGTGTCAAGAAAATCCGGATACGCCTATTTAGATACCTTAATCTCGGTATCCGTAACATTAGCGGCTGTTCGCTCGACTCTCGCGCCGCCGAGATGCCCTCCCACCAGAAGCAGCGCAAGCGCAAGGAGAGTCTGGTCCGAGAAGACCGGATATGCCGGATGATGGAACAGCGGTTCCAGAATATTTGCCCCGGTATCCCAGCCGATCGCCACGGCGCCGGTTATCAAAGCTGCAAGCATTCCGCACAGCCGGCCCGTTACAGGAGAAAATTTCGCCGCGATCCATCCGGTGATATAACTGATAATTGCCACAATGAATAACGGAATGATATAGGATCTCGGGAATGCCCGTCCGCCCCAGTCCGAAAGGTCGGGAGCGAACGGCAGCAGTCGAAAGACAAGCAAATTAATCGCGGCTCCGATCAGCGATCCGAGTATTGTGCGCACAAATATCATGATGGATAATCCTGCGCAGGATAGCGAACACTTAACGGGAGGTCAACCGGTCTGGGAAATATCGGGGGGCTGGGTCGCTTTTTCAGGCTTTTCGTCGGAATCGGTTGAGTTGAGACGTCGCACATTTTTCGCCTGGTAGCCGTTAGCCGTGTCGATCATATCGAACTCGACAAGCTCCTCGGGATTGAGCATACGAAAACCACAGCCGGTTATGGATGAGTAATGGACAAATACTTCCGTATCCGGATCCAGAATTATGAAACCAAACCCCTTTTCAGGACTGAACCATTTTACCCTTCCCTTGGGCATGGGTAAACCTCACATTGGATACAAGTTACTGGTATCATATCATATCGTTTAATAAAAGACAAATATAGTTTACGAAAATAGAATTAACCTGGTGTGCACTGCACAGGGGCTGGGTTTCTGAATATACTGAGCGGGCGGAGGATTGGATTTTACGGAATTCACCGGTCGTTATTATTTTTCATTTCGGCACGTGTGTCTTCCAGGTGGGGATGGTACTTGCCAGGTACCAGCTTGAAACCCTCGAGCATCTGCCTGATTCGAGATGGATACCTGAGGAAAAAATAGACCGCAATGGCAACATACACAACTGAAAAAGCCAAATGAACATGGTCGCCCGTGATGTCGACCAGTCCCTGATTATGCAGTGAATCAATCCAGGGGGACATGAAAAATTGTCCGAGGAACAACACGAGGAGAAGTATTCCTTCCCTGAAGGACAGACGGAAATCGGAGAGAAGAGCCACGCCGAGAATCGACTGCGCCGCTGTCAGCAGGATCTCATGCATCTGGAGAGTATCCATCGGGATGGGAAGAGCGATCTGCTGACTCGAAATTGCATAGGCGCCGGGGATCATACCAACGAGAAGGGTCCACTGGTTTAATTTCGATGACAAAAGCGCACCGAGCGCCATCCCGGGTTTCCCGCGCAATGCCATGAGAATCGCCACTGTGAATTCCGGAGCCTCGGATGCGAGCGGCGCGACCCATTGAACCAGAAGGAATTTATTGATCCCGAAAACTTCGCCTGTCGCGACAAGACCCTCGCTGAAAGGTTCAGCGTTTAACACAATAACTGCGGCTGCAAACAGGAACATCATCCAGGTTGTGAAGCGTCGGGCCACAGTCGGCATGTTTCCGATAAATTCCGCCGGACCTTCAAGCTCGCATTCCTCGCTTGGACGTTTGCTGGCGATAATTATGTACCAGACGAACAGCGCGATGAAAACGATGCAGTCGTACCACGCCAGTGTTCCCTTGATCGGGATTAAAAATGCGTAGAGGGTAGCGGCAAACAGGAAAACGAGTTCAGTGGATCTTTCCTTCTCCAGAAGGATTGAACTGCGCATTTTGAACCACACAATGACAACGATTACCGGCCATCCGATTCCGATCAGCAGACGGTTGGCGCCTGTCATGTTCGCGATCGCGTAATGGGCGTACATGTCCTGCGGCGGTGTCTGCCCGGCCAGCAGCAGGGAATAGACCTCATCATGTTCCTGTCCGGCCATCCATGTGAAATACATATCGACCGCGTACTCCGGCAGCACCGCAATAAGCGCCACGAGCGCAAGCGCCAGGGTCTGGGAGACGTCGAGCTGAATGACCTCGCAGGCCCATAGAACGAGGAATGCGGCTCCAAGAATCGCCAAACCTGCAAACAGGGCGGTCGGCAGTGGGTCGAGGTGAACATGGGCGAAACGGAGATAGATTCCGGGAAGTGTCGCGAGAACCGCGAGGGAGATCGAGATAATGGCTTTATGGGATTTCATGGCTGTTCTCAGGTGTTCGGCAAATAGCTGCACATACACTGACACCATTTGATGTCGTGTGCAGCCAAGAGTCTGACACCCAAGCCCGTTCGCCACCGATCCGAGCATTCCGTCAAGAATGGAAACGAATGGTGAAGGCGGGGAGCCGGTCGGATGGACCAGGGATTTCACCCGTGCTGGTGACCCATCCGAAGCCATTGGAATCCGGGGATAATGATAATCAATCCCTGGTTATGGCTCTGCTACTCCCCCCTGGCAGTGTGGAATGCTAACACCAAACCGTTTTATTATCAAATAGGTTGGATGCCGGCAGTGATGCCATCGATACAGCCGGCAAGGATGCCAGCGATACGTGCAGGGGATGCCGGCGACGCAAGCAAGGTGAAAGCGAATTGCGGATGTATTGCAGGTTGCGCAGATGGTTAAGGTCTGGTATATTAACTCGTCCTGCGACGCGGGGTAGAGCAGCTGGTAGCTCGTCGGGCTCATAACCCGGAGGTCGGGGGTTCGAATCCCCCCCCCGCTAAATTGGAGTAATCATAATAGGCTCGGGAAGCCGGTAGGTGAATCTCACCTGTCCAGCTTCCGGAGCCAGTTTTATATTTTTGGACAGTGGTCCTAAAACCGGGGTCAGACCATCCATTCATAACCCATAACTTCCCTAACCCCGAGCATTAACGAAGATTGTTACATCCCGCCCCGATTCTGACTGATCCTATACCCTGTCAAAATCACAAACAAACAAGGCCCACCGACCCCATTCATCGTAGACCTTAATACGGAATGTATGCGGCCCGATCATCAGCCCTTCCCAGAGGTACTGCTTAGTCCCCGGATCAAGCGTCTCCCACGGTTCGGAGTCCTTCCTGATCTCGACCGTGGCCCATGCGGGATTCATGCAGTCGACGAAATAGTCCCAGTCGATAGTGAAGTTTTCCACATAAACATTGTCGGGACAGCTTGGCACCCACCAGACCTGTGGATCGTCTCCGATGAGAGTAAAGTGACAGGTCGCCTCGACCGGGTCGTGCGCGTCATTGAAGTCCCAGACCCTGACTTTGAACAGGTCGACCTCGCACGGGATATCAGTTAAATTAAGTGAGGTCGTCCCCGGTTCCAGCCCTGTCCACTCGGCATCACCTATAACCATCCAGTCTACAGCAAGTTCTTCGGCAGGCATACAATCGTCCCAAAGTGACCACTCGAATGTAAATTCATGCCCGGCTATACTGGTTGGGCAGTTAGTGAAAGCAATCTGTGGATCGAGGTCCTCTCCCGGACCCTGGAACACACATTCATCGACAGCGACATTCCCATTGAAATCACCTGTATGCACCTCGAATACATGCGCGCCACACGTGATGTCGTTCCAGGTATAACTTAACGTTCCATCGGGCAGCTCGATCCATGGATCCTTGTAATCGAGCCTGACAAGAACCCCCATCCATTCAGGCGGCGTGCAGTCATCATCTATCGTCCATTCAAACGTGTGCGACAAACCCGTCTGAGGAATGCAGTTCGTAATTGAAACAATCGGATCAAGATCCACACCAGGACCATCGAACTGGCACCAGTCCTCATCTGATAAATCAGCACCATCGGTCACCCTCACCCCGATATCATGCGGACCGCATGGTATATCGGTCCAGAGGTAGCTTGTTGAACCCGGCGGAAGTGGCAGCCACCCCGAGTTGTCATACCAGTATTCTACTACCAGTTCACCCAGCGGTGTGCATTGTTCGTCAATGTTCCATGTGAAATTATATATTCCTCCGGTTACACCCGGGCAGTTCGTGATCTGCACAACTGGTGCGACATCTGCTCCGGAGAATAAACATTCGCCAATCGTCTCATTACCAAGAAGGTCCTGTGCCTTCACACGGAATGAATGATCCGGACAATAAACCGAAGACCAGTCGTAGTAATTATTTGTACCGGAAGGTATTGGTTCCCATGGACCATAATCCTTCGAGATCCACAACAGCATCTCATTCTTGGGAGTGCAATCATCGTAGTAAAAAAATGAGAACATTGGGTTTTCGGTTGGCGTGGTGGGACAGATTGTAAAGGTCACTTCCGGATCCTCGTCATCCCACCTGCTCCAGTCACAATAGGCGAGATTCTTAATCCCGTCTTCATCCTCGACTTCAACATAGAACGTGTAATTCCCGCATGCAATTGGGCCTGTCCAGTTCCACTGCCAGGAGCCTGCTGGAAGTTCAAACGGTC
>CBDUUJ010000115.1:0-7611 GCA_965370205.1 uncultured bacterium | reverse complement strand
TGAAAAGGTCAATTGGGGTGTTGGTTGCGTTGGCGGTTGGGGCGGGACTTATCGGAGCTGCTGTGTGGATTCCAGCGATGGAATTTTCCGGGGTGACGGTCAGGGAAACGGTCGGCAAAGGTTTTTTCTATCTCGGAAGCAACTGGCTGAGTCCGCTTAAACTTGCGAGTACGTTTTATTTTCCAGCATATGCAAAGCAGACAGAAGTGGTCGGATGGGCATCGAGTCTGATTTATATCGGGCTGCTTCCGACAATCCTTGCGCTTTTGAGAATTGCAGGGATTCGTGTTAACTGGAAAAATGATGCGCCGCTGATTGTCATGGGTGCGGTCGCGCTGTTTCTCGCATTCGGGATGAGCAATCCGGTAAATCATTTCCTCATTAAAATAACACCATTCTCGATGTTCAGATACCAGGGACGGATGGCGCTGGGTGTTCTTGTCGCGCTGATTGCGTTGGCATCGCAATTTCTCTCGGCCCAGGAGACCGATCAAAAAGTCCGGATTAATTCAAGATCGATAAAATGGATTCTCGGTATAGTTTTTATCATCCTTGCGACATTTCTACTGACAGCGTCACGAGCGAAACCGGTCATGATCGGCGGAATTATTCTCCTGCTCGATGCGTTCCTCTGCTGGTGGGCGGTTACATCGATAAAAAGAGAAAGTGCCGGCAAATATTTTAAACGTTTTCCATTCTGGATCGCGGCATATCTCATTTTTCATCTGGTGATCGTTTTTCCGATTGGACGACTCGCGACAATGCGTACGGAGAATTTCAATAAGGCGTTTGAGTTTTTCGATCTGATAAAAAGAGAGGATGGGCTTCCGCCAAGATTACTCGTTGTCGATGTCGGTCGATTCGCCGACAGGGACCTTCTCGAATTTAACTTATGGACTCCGCAGACTCATCTCCCGAATTTGTGTTCCGGAAATACCGGAGTATTCGCGGGTGTGCAGGTAATGGACCCGTATACGCCGCTGAGACCGGTCGCGTGGAACTTGATCATCAGGGAGGATATCGGTGACGCGTTCACGCATTCTATTGAGAATGATGGTTCAGTCCTTGATACGTGTGACTTAATGCAACTTTTAGGAATAGATGCAGTTATTACAAGTGGTGATTTAGAAACGATACCCGGGTATGATCTTGTTGATCTTGACCTTGAAAATTATTTTGAACCCGGGGCACGTCTCTATCGTACCCGAACTGAACAGCCAAGAGTCTGGATGGTTCCCGTAGAGGATGAAGATATTATAGAATATCCATATAAAAGGAGTGAGTACGCTGAGCCTGGTCGGGACTACAGTAATTTTAGAGAGATGCTATTCACTCAGCCCGATTTATATTTCAAATCTTATCCCTTTTTTATTTTAACGAATTATTCCGCACTTTTAACAAATTTCAGGAATGACCAGTATCTTATTGAAGCAGATACTACCTATGGTTTAAATCGGATCAGGATTGAGATCGATACAGATAAACCCGGATGGTGCATTATCGAAAACTCATTCAGCAGGAATTGGACTGCGAAACTTGACGGCGAAGGCGATCAGGAAATAATGCAGGCAAATGCTGTTTTTTGCGCGCTGTTAATCAAAGATCCCGGACATCATGAGATAGAATTTGTTTACGCTCCCGATTCGGTCCAATGTGGGTTAATAATAAGCACATCAGGTTTTTCACTGTTATTAATCTGGTTTCTCTTTGCTTTCCCATGGAAACGCCGGAAATCCCCGTTGCCCTGATGCTGTCTCTAATGCTACTCTCCCTCTGCACTCAACAGGTGTTACGCATTGACTGATTTTCAGAAAATACTGCAAACCGACCTCAACCCGCAGCAGCGTCAGGCGGTGGAAACGCTCGATGGCCCCGTGCTTGTGCTCGCAGGTGCGGGAAGCGGCAAGACCCGTGTGATCGCCTACCGTGTCGCCAACCTTATTTACTCGGGCAAATGCAGGCCATGGGAAATCCTCGCGGTCACATTCACCAATAAAGCCGCCGATGAAATGCGCGACAGGGTGCATGGACTTGTCGGCGTGGACGGTCATGAGGTCGCGATTGGCACATTCCATCGCACATGCGCGCAGATTCTCCGGAAATGGGGGCAGGAGATCGGCGTCCCGCAGGAATATTCAATCCTCGATGACACCGAGAGCCGTGTAGTGGTCAAAAGATGCATGCGCGCGCTGAACATGGATGTCCAGCACTACGATCCAAAAGCGGTCGCGAACCGGATTTCCGGAGCGAAGGGAAACCTGATCGACTGGCGGGCATACCAGGAACGCGCTGTCGACCGCATGGAAAAACTAATCGGGGAAGTCTATGAAGCGTACACAGCCGCTCTCATGCACGCGAAGTCGCTCGATTTCGACGACCTGATTATGAAAACGGTCGAGTTGATGGAGGAAAGCGAGGCCGCGCTGAAACGTCTTCAAAGCCGGTACGGATATTTACTTGTTGATGAGTACCAGGATATCAACAGGGCGCAGTATGTCTTCACGAAGTTGCTCGCGTCGGGCCATCGCAATATCTGCGTGGTCGGCGATGACGATCAGTCCATCTACGCTTTCCGTGGCGCAGACCCGGAATATATCCTCAACTTCGAGGAGGACTTCCCCGGCGCGCTCGTGATTAAACTCGAAGAAAATTACCGCTCGAAATCATCGATCCTCGACGCTGCCAATGCGCTCGTCCGCCACAATCCCAAGCGTCACTATAAAAACCTCTGGACATCCCGGGGCGAGGGCGATCCGATCTCGTTCAAGTTTAACCGCACCGATGAGGCCGAAGCGATCTACATCGCGGAAAATATCGAGACATTCATGAAGATCGAGAACCGCTCGTACAACGATTTCGCGGTGCTGTACCGCACAAACGCGATCTCAAGAGTGTTCGAGGAAGTTTTCTCGCAGTACGCGATCCCGTACCAGATTATCGGCGGGTTCAGGTTCTATGATCGAAAGGAAATCAAGGACGTTCTCGCCTACCTGAAACTCGTACAGAATCCATGGGACACAATCAGCCTCCAGAGAATTATCAACACCCCGACACGCGGGATCGGCGATAAGAGTTTTACCAGAATCGTGCAGGTCCTGACTGAATTCAATCTTGGAGTTCATGAACTCGCCCTTCGCGAGGATCTCTGGCCAATGCTCGGAACATACGCTGTCAACCGTGTCATACGTTTCTGCGAGATGATCCGCATGTTCTACGAAGAGAAGGAATCATTCTCGGTTTTCGAACTGACCGGACAGATTATTGACAAGACTGAATATGAAATAAGACTGAAGAAATCAGGTACGATCGAAGCTGAAAGCAGGCTGGAGAATATTCAGGAACTAATGGGAGCAATAACACGATTCGATGAAGCCTATCCGACGGAGGGACTTCCGGTTTTTCTTGAGGAGGTTGCGCTTATTCAATCGTCGGATGACCTGGATCGCAGCGCCGACAGTGTAAAATGCCTCACCGCGCACTCCGCAAAGGGTCTTGAATTTCCCATCGTGTTTGTCGTGGGAATGGAGGACGGGCTTTTCCCGCATGCGAGGAGTTACAACGATCCGGCAGGACTTGAGGAGGAGCGCAGGCTCTGTTATGTCAGTATCACGCGCGCGATGGACAGGTTGTTTCTCACCGCCGCGTACAATCGATCGAGCGCGTTCTGGAGAAACAGGGGAAGGGTCGGCGGCTCGACACCGTCGCGGTTTCTGGCGGAGATTCCGGGGGAATTAATCGACCCGGTCGACCCCGAAAGCAGGCTCGCGCTGCATGGCGAGGTCGGAGCGCCGGGAGTGATGCCGGAGATCGTAAGAGAGCGTGTCGATGATGAATATTCCGAAATGGGGGATGACTGGACCGTTCTACCCGGCGCGTATAAATATTCCGAAAATCGGGAAGGTCTTGCCGCAGCGAGAGTCAGGGGAAAAACCGGACGCGACATGATTCAGGAGGATACACGAGCAAGAGAACCGAGCGCGTACACGGTCGGGCAGATGGTGAAGCATCCGAAATTCGGTGTTGGGAAGATAGTTAAGATACAACCTGCGGGCGGCGGGGATTATTTCCTTCAGATTGTTTTCAAGGACGAGGGAGCCAAACTGTTATCGGAAAGCAAAGCCCCGTTGGAGAAAGTGGAAGAATAAAATAAGTTGCGGGGACAGGCACCCGTTTTTGGCTGCCTGGAGTTACGCGGAATTGACCTCTTATCCAAGCCAAAAACGTGTGCCAGTCCCCTTCCCGCATGATGTCAAGTTAATAATTTATATATATTCTTCAATAATATATAACATGAACCCTATGGCGCCCACAAACTTGATCCTGCCATAACCAATCCTTCGGTAATCTGCGTGTTTGTGGGTGATTCATCGATATGACAATAAAAAAAAGACACCCACAAACCCGGAATTTATCGGGGATTGACCGCGTCTGCAGTAAGTTTGTGGGCGGCATAGATGTGTTGTTATTCCGGTATGATATAGGATGTATTGTTATTCCGGTATGATATAGGATGTATTGTTGTTCCGGTATGATATAAATAGTTTATAAATATCCGATGATGATGCTCTAATTCGAATCGACTTTCCAGTCGCTTCCTTCCATGCGGACGACGATAGTCTTCTCCTCGACCTCATCATCTTTTTCAATCCGAACTTCAAAGGCATAAATGTTATCGGCATATGAGCCGGTATTGACCACTACCATCCGGGCGTCCCGGTACGGGCGGATGAAATGGTCCATGATAACGAGGTCGAGAATATCCTGCTCCCTGTAATAATCACGGGCATCGGTAAGGAACTGTCCCATCTCGCGTGTGCTGGACTCGATCATAGCGTCGAAATCGCCCGCTTTGTAGGCGTTCCACCAGCTTTCGAGAGCTTTCTCCGGCGTGGACAGATCGACAGACACTCTCTGAATTTCAGTGGATATGTTCCCAAGCTCCGCACTGACCAGCGCGATCTCATCCGACAGCCCGGCCTGCCATGAGGCGATCTCCTCTCCGAGATCGACGCCAAGTACATTCCGGAACAGATCGTATACCTGCGCGGGAGTGATGAGCGATTCCTGCCAGCCGACCACTTCTCCTTCCATGCCGAGTTGCGAAAGCTCCTCCATCAGCGGTGGAAGCATCCTTGCTTTTGGATTCGCCCAGAGCAGACGGTAAAATATCTCCAGGTCATTCACATTCACACGACTGCTGTCGATCAGGTGATGGAAAAAACTTGCCGACATCGCATAGTATTCATTGCTGAATGTGTAGTCATAGCTTATCGGGAAAAGCAGAACGTCGTCGGTGATCGTACCGCCATAGTAATAAATCTCCCTCGCCGCGATAGAGTCTATTTCATGGCGTGAACCCATGAAATAATGGTTGAACCCGGCGCGCAGGACAGGGAAATTAGTCTCGTCGGGTCTTGTGTTCAAACGCCGGCTGACCAGCCATCCGGTCAGGTGAGGGATACCGTCCATATCGGACGGCGCCATATGAATTTCGATATCAATCGGCAGCGCGAACGCATTTGATCGAAGCGTGTAGTCGAATAAATGGTCGGTGGACGCGTACAGGTAGACATCGATGGCTCCATTGGGCAGAAGACCCCATGTATTTTCCGCGGCGGTTATACCGTCACGTATCTGAGCCAGGCATGAAGTGTATGTTTCCCGCTCAACGCCATCCTCGAAAAATAACCGCACCGTGCCGTCATCAATGAGGAACCAGTCATCGGAATTTTCAATCCACATGAGACGGCCCTCGGTGTCCAGCTCCGGATTCGTGTATGACAGCTCTTCCCAGAGGCTGAGGGCCTGATCGTAATTGCCGAGCTTCTGACGGCATTTCGCCAGGAGCACCTTGACATCAATCTCCCGCGTGCCAAGCTCGACCGCCAGACGGTTATCATTCAGAACAACACTCAGATTTTCCTGGGCGGCTCGATAATCCCTCAGGCAGCGGTACTGGAGATGCGCCAGCGTGACATGCGCGTCGGTGACCTCGGGATAGCTGGACGGATGATTGTTTATCAGGAGCGACAGCAGGTTCGACGTGTGCTCATAGTCCGAGACTCCCTGAAGGTATTCCATGTGAATGTAGGCAGACGAGAAATACGCATTGAAATGCCTCGGATCTCTCGGGAAATCCTCGATGATCTGCTCGTATTGTCTTGCTGCGCGACGGAGAGTGGCCTCGTTCATGGTCGTGAGACCGTCATTGAAAATAGTCTCCGCTCCGTCCATCGCCTGGTTGAACGCGTTCTCCCCCACCACCGGTGAATCGTAAGTAATGCTGATTTCCGCCTCCTGGGACCCTGCGGGCAGGCCAATCATCAGAAACGCCGCCAGGAACGCAAGTATCATCAGCGAACGAACGAACGCGATTTTCTTTTCAGAATGGATCATCCTCATGCCTTCTTTTCCTCGTTTGAATCAGGACCTGCCGGTACAACAGGCAGTGGCTTTTTCAATCCGCGAGATATGTTCCGGTGTCAAACCGTAGAGACTGTACACTACTTTGTCGATCTCATCCAGCAATTTACCCGTCTTTCCGATAGACACGGCATTATGCGATTTGGTTCCCATGAGCCTGTCGACCAGACTCACGATTCTTTCCGATTCTCCATTCAGCTTCGGGAGCGGAAGCTTCTCCACGTTTATCGTTTTTACCTGAGGAAAAATCCTCTCGGTGTCGGGAAAGACAAGGCGGTAGTAATAATTCAGAAGCCTGGAATTATAGAGCGCGAGGAGCACTCTCAGATCCATGCCGCTATTCAGGGGTAGTGTCACATGAATGGTGTTGAGCGCGTAGTAGCCCTTATCATCGAATGCCGCGACAATTCTGTCCGCGGTCTGTCTCGTAAGAATCTTCGGCTTCTCTGTAAATATCCGCTCCTCCCTCAGGAAGCAGTAATCGCCGTTTTCCTTGTCGGCAAAATCCCGATCGTACCTGACCCAGAGATTATCCCAGCTCAACTGGTACGCTCCGATGTTCTTCCCCCGGAGAACCCGTTTGAACGGCGACCTGAGATCATCCATCGACTGCACCACGAGTTTATCGGTCATATTTGCCGGATTGATGCCGTCCCTGACCTCGAAATCCTCCCCCAGCGGTGACCCGGCACGTTCGATTGCTTCCAGAGTTTCCCTGTCGGCGGATCGGATGTGGATGTTGAACATTGCGTAGGGCAGTTTCACAAACTCATTCTGGTCGGTTTCCTCAAGATCGTCCGGAGCCTGTCCTCGGGCACTCTCCCAGAATCCGGCGCTCAGCTTCCGCGGGAACGGAAGCGCCCTGTTGTCTCTTTTCTCCACCGTGAGCACGCAGGTCGGGACCTCGACTTCGGGAAATACCTTCAATGAAAGATCGACGACCGATTTCAGCCAGCCGTTTTCGAGAAGGTGGCGCCTGAGCGGTTCGTAGGATTTCATTATCAGCACGGTGTTCGGGACGATGAACCCGAGGACACCGGATGGCGCGAGGAGATCGAATGCGCGCTCGATGAACAGGCAGTATGTGTTGATCCGGCCTTTCCCCATGAGGTAATTGGACTTGTAATATTCCCTGAGACTTTTTGAGATCGGGTTCGCGCGTTTTGCGTAGAAACTGATATACGGCGG
>CBDUUJ010000114.1:0-7697 GCA_965370205.1 uncultured bacterium | reverse complement strand
GGCGGTCGCACGGTCGGCGCCGGCGTGGTGGACAAAATCCAGGAATAGGATATTGCTTTTCCTGCCCTGTATGGGCAGTGAAAACCATGGATAGCTCAAATGGGCAAGAGATCAAAACGTTCGAAAAAACGATCTGAACGCAGAGAGCGCGCAAAGGGCCGAGAGGAAGGACTGCTTCCCGAGGATGAGCTTATTGAGTCCGATGCAACTGAAGAGGAAGCATCGGAGCAGGCTGCAGAAGCCGCTCCTCCTCCAAAGCCTGAAGCGCGCGAGAAAAAAGCCGCGAAAGCTCCGAGAGAAGAAGAAACCGATAATGCCTGGGAGCGGCTGAAGGCTTTCCTGCGCGAAGTGCAGATCGAAGCGAAAAAGATCAACTGGCCGGCTATTGACGAGACATGGAAATCGACATGGGTCACCGTGATATTTATCGTCGTTCTGGCGATTTTCATGGGAATTGCGTCGGCGGGATTCGCGAAGATTACCGCAAAACTGTTCGGCTTACAGACAATATCACAGAGAACCGATCTTCCGGTCGGCGATGCTCCACCGACTACTCCCCTTGGGAGTGTCGATTTGTCCGGGGGAGCGGAGCAGCCGGAGGGCGATGGGGCATCAGAATAGCGATTGATCATATTGTATACAGGATGAAGACGACCGAATAAATGGCATGGTACGTTGCACATACAAAGGCCGGCTGTGAGCAGAAGGTCAAGTCCTCGATAGAGCACCAGGCAAGAGCAATGGGACTTCGAGGCGAGATCTTCCGTGTTATCGTCCCGCAGGAAGAGCACCTCGAGGTTGTGAAGGGTTCGCGGACGCCTGTGAAGCACAAGGTTTTTCCGGGCTACGTGTTCGTTGAAATGGTGCTGACGGATGAGACATGGGCGCTGGTCAAGAACACAGAGAATGTGACACATTTTCTTGGCACTGCGCGGGAGCCTATGCCGATCAGGGACTCCGAGATGCAGACCATTCTCAAGAGGATGGGCATGCAGTCCGAGGGTCCGGTGATCGACCTCGCTGTCGGCGACCAGGTCGTGGTTTTAATAGGACCGTTTGCCGACTTCAATGGAATCATCCAGGAAATTGATTACGATAAACAGAAGGCAAAGGTGATGCTCTCGGTCTTCGGGCGTGAAACCCCGGTGGAACTGAGTTTCAACGAGATCGAGAAGACATCCGACGCCTGAAATCCAAAAAAAAGTATGGGCTTTGTATATGTATACGGGTCCAGGTGAAGAATGCGCTATGGCCAAAAAGGCAATTATCACGAAAATGAAACTCCAGATCAAGGCCGGACAGGCCAGTCCGGGACCGCCCATCGGGTCCGTACTGGGTCCGCATGGAATCAACCTGCCCCAGTTCTGCAAGGAGTACAACGAACAGACGAGCAGTCAGGCCGGCTCGATCGTTCCGGTGGAGATTACTATCTATCAGGATCGATCATACTCCTTCAAGTTGGGAATCCCGCCTATGAGCGACCTAATAAAACAGGCCGCAAAAATCGAGAAAGGCTCCGGAGAGCCGAATCGCGAATTCATGGGCACGCTTACCAAAGCCCAGGTGAAAGAGATCGCCGAAAAAAAGATCGAGGAACTCAACGCGTACAACGTGGAAGCGGCGATGAAGATTGTCGAGGGCACTGCAAGAAGCATGGGAGTGACCATCAAGAATTAAGTGTTAATTCGGGAGCGTAAGAACGCAACCAATGAATAACTGCCCGGAGGGCTTTTAATGCCCTGGTGGGAGGACCCCGTAAGGGGTTCGTGCGGACCACAACCGAGGTGACAATATGCCAAAACGAGGAAAAAATTATCTGAAAGCAGCGGAACTTGTCGATAGCGAAACGACATACTCGCTGGAACGTACGGTGGAACTGGTGAAATCGACCAGTCCTGTCAAGTTTGATGCATCCGTTGATATCTGCATCGTAACCGGTCTGGATACCCGTCACGCCGATCAGCAGTTGAGGGGGGCAATCGGCCTTCCTCATGGAACCGGCAAGGAGACCCGTCTGGCGGTTTTCGCAATGGGCGAGAAGGAAGCCGAGGCAAGGGATGCCGGCGCCGATATTGTCGGTGGCGAGGAACTTGGCAAGGAAATCAAGGACGGTCGAATGGATTTCGACATAGTCCTTGCAACACCCGATATGATGAAGGTCGTCGGCCAGCTTGGACGAATCCTCGGTCCACGGGGCATGATGCCGAACCCGAAAACCGGCACGGTGACCATGAACATCGCCGACGCTGTCAAGGAATATAAAGCCGGCAAAGTGACATTTCGCGCGGATTCCGGCGGACTGATCACAAGCAGGGTTGGTTGTGTAAGCTTTTCTCCGGAAGCTCTCAATGAAAACATACAAGCTTTCATGGCTTACATCATTAAAAATCGACCGACCGGCGCCAAAGGTCAATACATCAAGAAAGTAATCCTGTCCAGCACCATGGGTCCCGGTATCAGGATGGATGTTAAGGATACCACCGCAACCGGTTAAGGATACAGGAAAGGGAACAGTCGATAAAAAGGTGCGTTATGAAATCACCACGAGAAACAAAAGCTGAAAAGATATCAAAGTTCAAGGAAACGGTCAGTGACTCCAAGGCTGTTGTTCTGGCTGTCTACAAGGGACTGACGGTATTTGATATGGAGGACCTTCGGACGAAGGTTCGTGAGGCCGGCGGACAGGTTGCAATAATAAAGAATACACTTGCCAAGGTTGCCTTGAACGAGCTTGGGATCAGCGACCTGGATGACGACCTGACCGGTCAGGTCGCGTTCGTGTTCAGTGTCAAAGATGCGGTTCTCGGCACAAAAATAGCGCATACGTTTTCCAGGGACAACGAAAACCTCCGGCTTGTGGCGGGATATTTCGACGGCAGGAGGATTTCGACCGATGAGGTTAAGGCACTGGCAATGATGCCGTCGCGTGAGAATCTGCAGGCCAGGTTTGTAGGAATTCTACTCGCGCCAATGGCTGAATTTGTGGGAACAATGCAGGCTCCACTGCAGGAGTTTATCGGAACGCTGGATGCCAAGGTGGCTAAGATGGAGGAATCGGGAGACCCGGTCGCCGCCTGAGCAAAGATCAATTTGAACTGTTACGCTTAAATGCTTCTAAATAACCCGGCGGTCGGGCTGAAGACCGCGACAAATGACCATCAAGGGGATCATACCCCGGAGGCTTAAAGAAAGTGGCACTAACTGAAGCACAAGAGAAGATACTGGAAGAGATCGAAAAGTGGACGGTAGTCGAACTGAACGACTTCACAAAGGCATTGCAGGAGCGGTGGGATGTAAGTCCCATGGCTGCTGCGCCAGCAGCAGTAGCGGCAGCACCCGGCGCGGGTGAAGCCGCGGCAGCCGAAGAGAAAACCAGCTTCGATGTAGTTCTCGATGAGGCTGGACAGAGCAAGATTCAGGTCATCAAGGCTGTCCGAGAGATAACGGATCTCGGTCTCAAGGACGCCAAAGCGCTGGTCGACTCCGCACCTAAGGCCGTAAGGGAAGGCGTTAGCAAGGAGGAGGCCGAGGAGATCAAGCAGAAACTCTCCGACGCTGGTGGCGTGGTTTCAATCAAGTAACTTGTAATGACCCAGGACAGACCGGTATCGGTCAAAATGCATTACACGGCGCCTTGAAAAATGCGCCATGATCCCGGCAAGGGAAACGCTTAGAAACCCAAGTGGGTAACATGACTTCAAGGCACAATTCCCCCTCTGAACCCCGTGATAACGGTGTCAGGAGATTTCTGTGCCCGAAGGCCGTTTAACCCGCTGCCTTTTAAAACCTGAAGGAGCCAATAAATGTCTCCGCAGAAAACAACAGTTGAACCAACTGATCTGCAAGTCCACAAAAGAGAGAGCCGGAACTTCGGAAAAATCCCCGAGAAGCTGCACTATGACATGCCATTTCTGATTGAGGTCCAGAAGAATTCCTTCAATTGGTTCCTGAATCAGGGACTAAGAGACCTTTTCGTACGCATCTTCCCAATCACCGGGTATTCCGATAACCTGGAACTGCAATTTGTCGATTATTTCATCGACTCCCCTGCGATTGATATCAACACCTGCAAGGATCAGGACCGCACCTACTCCGCCGGATTAAGACTCAGGCTCAAGCTCATCAACAGGCTCACAAACCAGATGCTTGAGAGCGACGTTTTTCTCGGCGATCTCCCGCTAATGACCGATAACGGCACTTTCGTTATCAATGGGGCCGAGCGTGCGGTTGTGTCCCAGCTCGTACGAAGTCCCGGCGTCTATTTCATGGAAAAGACAACCACGGCCGGGAAAACAGTTTTCTATGCCAGGGTTATTCCCAACAGGGGGGCATGGATTGAGGTCGAGCACGATCCCGACGGTACCACAATCGTCCGTCTTGACAAGGTCCGGAAAATTCCGGTGACCAATCTGCTGATGGGACTCGGGTTCACCGTTGATCCCGATCGCAAGACCATTTCGCATCCCCCGATCGAAATCGTGATGGAAGCCAAACCCTACCTTTTCGAAGGGATGATTTCACCGGTGGACATCCATCCTCCAACCGGCGGTCATGCATTTATAACCAAAGGTGATGTGATTACACCTGAGCAGGCCGTGAAACTGTCAGGTACTTATCCCGACGGATTTACGTTTACTTACGAAGTTAAATCCCTCAAGATGGACAAGAGCCTGATCGAAACCTATGAGCAGGCCCTCCCAAACCTCCAAACCTACCTGGAGGCTAATCCGAAACTTTGTCTCAATGAAGCTGCGCTTCTGGATATTTACAAGAAGCTGCGCCCGGGTGATCCACCCACTATTGACACCGCCAGAACACTTCTGGAGTCGAGATTTTTCGACGAGAGACGGTATGACCTCTCTCCGGTCGGGCGTTTCAAGATGAATAAGAAGCTTCTCCTGAATATTCCGCCATCCGTCCGGTACCTGACCAAACTGGACATGCTGGAATCAATCAGGAGCCTGATAGTTATGGGGCCGAATCAGGTCGATGATATCGATCATCTTGGGAACCGCCGAATTCGCTCAGTAGGCGAACTGATCCAGAACCATTTCCGAAAGGGACTTCTGAGGATGGAGCGGGTTGCCAAGGAGCGCATGGCGGTCCAGGACCATGACAAGCTCACTCCACAGCTATTAATCAACACGCGCAGTGTCGTTGCGGTTCTGAAGGAATTTTTCGGATCATCCCAGTTGTCGCAGTTCATGGATCAGACAAATCCCCTTGCCGAGCTGACCCACAAGAGGCGTCTTTCCGCCTTGGGTCCCGGCGGACTTTCAAGGGAACGGACAGGATTTGAAGTCCGGGATGTCCACCATTCGCACTATGGAAGAATCTGCCCGATTGAATCCCCCGAGGGTCCAAACATCGGGCTGATCGGCTCACTTGCATCATACGCAAAAATCAACAGCTACGGATTTATCGAGACCCCCTATCGCATTATAAGGAGGGGCAAAGTCAGCAACAAGATTATATACCTGTCGGCTGATGAAGAGGACAAGTATAATATTGCAGATGCGAACGCGGAGCTGGACAATCGGGGTCGATTCATTGAAGAATATGTGCATTGCCGATCGCGTGACCGGATAACGAGGCTGCATAAGGATGAAATCCACTACATGGATGTCAGCCCGATGCAGATCGTCAGCGCAACAACCGCGCTTATTCCATTCCTTGAGCACGATGATGCCAACCGCGCGCTCATGGGATCCAACATGCAAAGACAGGCTGTTCCACTGATGATGCCTGAACCGCCCCTGGTCGGTACGGGCATGGAGATGAAAATCGCGTACGACTCGGGCGCTCTGCTAATCGCGAAGCGGTCGGGCAAAGCCATCCAGCTTTCCACAGAAAAGATAGTTATTGAAACTTCATCAGGCGAAAAAGATATCTACGATCTGATGAAATTCGTCCGGTCGAACCAGGGCACCTGCATGAACCAGCGTCCGATTATCAAACTTGGTCAGAGGATCAAGGCCGGCGACGTTATCGCGGATGGTTTCTCCACAAAAGAGGGCGAGCTGGCCCTTGGCAAGAACATCCTCTGCGCTTTCCTTCCGTGGCGCGGTTATAACTTCGAGGATGCGATCATACTTTCACAGAGGCTGGTCCAGGACGATGTCTACACGTCCATTCATATCGAAAAGTATGAGTGCGAGGCAAGGGACACCAAGCTGGGTCCGGAGGAAATCACCCGGGATATCCCGCACCTGTCCGAGACAATGCTCAGGAACCTGGATGAGAACGGCGTTATCGTTGAGGCAACAGAGGTCCAGAGCGAGGATATCCTGGTCGGCAAAGTAACCCCGAAAGGTGAGACTGAACCGACTCCCGAGGAAAAACTTCTAAGGGCCATCTTCGGCGAGAAATCGCTTGATGTCAGGAACACGTCGCTTCGAGTACCGCATGGTGACCGCGGGAAGGTCATCAAGACCAAAATTTTCAGTCGGGCAGCCAAGGATGAGCTTCCACCTGGTGTAAACAGGCTTGTCAGGGTTTACATCTCACAAAGGCGGAAGATCCAGGAAGGCGACAAGATGGCCGGTCGGCATGGAAACAAAGGCGTTATCTCGAAGATTGTTCCGGTTGAAGATATGCCTTTCCTTGAGGACGGCACACCAATTGACATCGTACTGAATCCACTGGGCGTACCATCCCGAATGAACCTCGGACAGATCATGGAGACCCATCTCGGGTGGGCTGCCGAGAAACTGGGATGGCGCGCTATAACACCGGTGTTCTCAGGAGCAACTGAGAAAGAAATCCGTGACGCTCTCAATGAAGCCGGTCTTCCGGAATCAGGAAAGACCACTCTGTTCGATGGAAAAACCGGGCAGTCTTTTGACAGGTCCGTCACGGTTGGGCAGATTTACATGATGAAACTGAATCACCTGGTTGAGGATAAAATTCACGCCCGATCGGTTGGTTCATACGCCCTTGTCACCCAGCAGCCTCTCGGCGGGAAGGCCCAGTTCGGCGGACAGCGATTCGGCGAGATGGAAGTCTGGGCGCTCGAGGCGTACGGCGCAGCGTATATTCTTCAGGAGGTCCTGACAATCAAGTCAGACGATGTCGAGGGACGCAACCGGACTTATGAGGCCATCGTCAAGGGTGAGCTGATCGAAGAACCGGGTGTACCTGAGAGCTTCAATGTTCTGGTCAAGGAGCTTCAGGGGTTGTGTCTGGAAGTATCGTTTGAGGATTTCAAACGGGAACAACCGGATGATGAAGAGGCTGAAATTGTGTCGCCATCGAAAGGCGACGGTAAAGCCGACTGATATACAGTAGCAACTCGGACGGGGTCGGACGAGTTTAAGAAAAAAAAAGCAGGCAGGGAGTAATATGCCAGCATACAGATCTTTACAATTACGAGATATCAATGTGGTCGCCATTCGGCTGGCCAGCCCGGAAGTAATCCTGAGCTGGTCAAGGGGCGAGGTCAAGAAGCCCGAGACCATAAATTACCGCACACTCAAGCCCGAGATGAACGGGCTTTTCTGCGAGAGGATATTCGGACCCTCCAAGGACTGGGAGTGTTACTGCGGTAAATACAAGAAACCGCGCTACCGGGGCATTACGTGCGAAAAGTGCGGCGTGGAAGTAACCCATTCCAAGGTTCGTCGCGTGAGAATGGGACACATCACGCTGTCCGCGCCCGTCTGCCATATCTGGTACGTGAAGGGAATCCCGGGCCGGAT
>CBDUUJ010000113.1:0-7732 GCA_965370205.1 uncultured bacterium | reverse complement strand
AGCAAATCGAGTGCGCTCAGGTGCGAGATGAATTCCCCGTGAAGCTGTGGATACACCGGATGTTCATACTCCTGGTAATAAACCTGTATCCCGGAATTACTGAATAAATCAATGTCCAGGTAATGTCTGGCGGCGGCTCCGGAATAGTATTCATCGGCACTGAGTTTTTGACAGATATTCAGAAGCCTTTCGGATTTTACACCTGAAATATTCAGTTCCGATGACATCTTTATTGGAGTCTCGATTCCTATGACCCGGTTCATCCACTCGATCAACGCGATATCAAGATCCCGGAGATATTCGAAATCCCTCCCGATGATGTCTGAAAACTCCGGAAATAATATTTCGAAGTATGGAGCTTTTTTATAGAAGGTCTCGAGTGTGCCGAGATGTTTTTTCTTCCATGGACGTTCATTATCGATTTTCACGTCCCGGATAATCTGGTCGTACTTTCCTTTCTGCTCGACCGGGACAGTCAGCCACACCGCGTCATCCGGGGTTTTGAGGCGGTTACGGTTGCGCCATCCCCGTCGGTCGTACTGAACGTCGTCATACAGAACGAAAAGATCGACCGAAAGCTCCTGGTCGAAAAAACCGAGCCATGGAAGATATCCGGGTTGCAGAACTGCGATACGCATCTCGTTTCGCGATCAATCCCTCCTGCATGCATTATACCCGTTTACCGCCGGTTTTGGATGAATCGAACCGGGACATTGGGAACAGGTACATATTTTTGGCTTGCGCTAAGGGGACTGGCACACGTTTTTGGCTTTGATTAAGGTTCAATCCCGCGCTAAGGGGACTGGCACACGTTTTTGGCTTTGATTAGGATTCAATCCCGCGCTAAGGGGACTGGCACACGTTTTTGGCTTTGATTAAGGTTCAATCCCGCGATACTCAGGGAAGCCAAAAACGGGTGCCTGTCCCCGCAGCATAACTGGTATCCATAATGACAGAACCAACTGGCTGTTGACTGTATCTGAATATAGTGTATGAATATTAATATAAGAAGTATTAACAAGGAGACGGATTGCAATCCGGCCTGATGGAATTCAGGCAGATGTTTAAGATGTACCGGGTGAGTTTGGGAATAATCATCACCACCGCACTGGCGTTCGCGGGATGTACCGCCTATGCGCCGGGTAATCCTGTATTGCCGTCCGGCGGTCAACTCGTATTCACAGATAATCCTTCCGTATCCGCACCTCCATCCGGACGATATGCCTGGGGAGTTTTCGATGTAGCTGTCGATCCATCCGCCGATGAGCCGATTATTTTCACTCCCCTCAGGGACGCCTCTTTCCATATGAACATCAGGAAATATCTCGAGGATAATCCCTGCGCCGACTGCCTGCAGATAAGTAATTTCCAGATTACGTCCAAGGGATTCAAGGTCGATGTCAGCATAACGAATCCTTTCGATACCGGAAGTAATTTTTACGGTTTCGATGTACGCGGGATTTTTTATTTCGGTGGCAGTTGTATATTCCCTCAACTGGAAGTGATCGCACCGTCACCTCTGAAAGGGGATGCGTATCTCGTTAATCCTGACGGTTATACAACGATTTTCAATGCGGTTGATTACCCCGGCAACGGTCTCCTCGGCTATTCGAAAGGCAACCTGGTGCCGATGGATATGTACAATCCGAACGCGAATCTCGGCATGTTCATGGCATTCCATTCAGAGGAACAGTCCGAGGAACATGGCGGCAGGCGCGGATTCTTTCCCGGCGATACAGTGACACGGCAGTATGAAATCGTGACCCCGTCCAATGGGAGTCTCCATTACGGCTATGCGATCGACGCCTGCTGGGATCTACCGAACATATCGCCTCCAACCGGAGTTGATGATTTCCCTCTAACCGCGAATTGCTATGAGCCGTACCGGGTCGATATCACAGAGGTCAAGAACGATCTCACTCCCTATAGCGGTTCTGTCAGCCTCAGGGTAATAGCATACGACCATCAGGGGAGCGGAGGGATTATCGAATGCCGTGCCGAGGCTCCGGGTCTGACTGACAAGCTCCTTATCGACGACACTCCCGACCCCATGATTGGCGGCATCGCCGCGTTTGATATTGTGATTCCATGCGGTATCGGTGCGGCCGATGTCATGGGCGAGGAGGTCCTTATCGAAATCGTCCATTCCGATCCCGACCCGAACCTCGGAATTATCTCAGCCTGGGCGTTCACTATCGTGGATGTTGCCGGCATTCCTGAAACTCCGCATATCGCATCCATAATCCCCGACAAGGGTTATCAGAATACGATCGCAGAGGTCACTATCACCGGAACAGGTTTCCATCCCAATCCCTTCATCGAACTTTACAAGGGCATGATGGTGATCCCGGCCGAGAATATTGAAGTTGTCGATCCCTTCACAATTAAAGCGTCGTTCAACCTGAGTGCACCGCTGGGTTTCTACACCCTGTACATAGAGAATCAGAATGGTCACTGGGGAGAGCTCACCGACGCGTTCGAAATCCTCGATCAGTAGCGATTTTCATAATAAATCATTTCGATTTAGCAATTAATTACTATCTGATTCCTGCACTTTATCCAGATCAGGAATTTTTTTTGGAATCCGGATTACCTCTGGTTTTACAGACTTACCCGCGACCTCGCAATTGGGTCACAGATACTATTTTCAATTCCAACAGGAAAGGCTCTGATAAAATGGTATTAATTCTGATTGAGCCTGATTAAGAAAAACCCCATTTTATGCCCTTTTCCGGCAATCCAGCCTTAATTCTTATCTAATAATCTTGCATGTGTAATCGGATATTATAATGTGACGCTTCGCGTTCACTGAATGCTTATGATTACTCTGACAAAATTCAACGGAAGCGCTGTCGTGATAAACGCCGAATTGATTGAGACAGTTGAGTCGACTCCCGATACGATTGTGACCCTGATCAACGGAAAGAAAATTCTCGTACAGGAGCCTGTTGAGGATATCATCGAGTTGGTCATCGTGTATCGGCAGCGCACGCTTAAAGATCTCATATATTACCGGGAGGAGGCGGGTTCATAATGGATATCGCCACCATAATTGGATTCATCGCAGGAACCGGTCTGGTAATCTTTGGAATGAGCCAGGGCGGAGGCAGTCTGAGCACATTTATAGATATCCCTTCGTTAGCGATTGTGGTCGGAGGCGGGAGTGCCGCTGTGATGATCTGCTTCCCGCTGCCGCAGGTTATCGGAGCCATGAAAGTTGTAAAGAATGCCTTCATGCCGCAAAAAAATGACTCATCGAACATAATCAGCACCATTGTCTCTTTTGCGGAGAAGGCGCGGCGGGAAGGACTTCTGACTCTGGAGGATGACGCCGCCGCTCTTGACAATGAATTCCTGCAGTAAGCGATCCGGCTTGTTGTCGACGGAACCGATCCTGAGCTGGTGAGGGACATCCTGGAAATCGAGCTTGCCTTCCTGGAGGAGCGCCACAAACTCGGCAAGGATATATTCAGCCAGCTTGGAACATTTTTTCCCGCGTTCGGAATGATCGGAACGCTGATTGGATTGATTGGCATGCTTTCTCAACTGGATGATCCATCGACAATCGGCGCAGGAATGGCGGTCGCTTTGATCACTACATTCTATGGGGCGCTGCTCGCGAACTTCGTAGCACTGCCGATCGCAAAAAAACTTGGCATTCGCAGCCAGGAGGAAGTTCTCGTGCGACAGGTGATCGTCGAGGGAGTCCTGTCTATCCAGAATGGTGAGAATCCCAGAATCGTTCAGGAGAAACTAAAAGCGTTCTTCCCGCCAAGCATGAGACGCGGGACTAACTCAGAAGAAGAGGAAGAGGAGTAACAGGCATTGTCTGGAAAGAAACGAAAAAAAGCAGCTGAATGCGAAGGGGGCGTACCCCTTTGGATGGTCACATACGGGGATATGATGACTCTACTGCTCTGTTTCTTCATTCTTCTCTTCAGTTTCTCGACACTCGATGTCGTAAAGTTCAGGGATGTCATTATCGAGCTCCAGGGAGCGCTGGGAGTTCTCACGGGCGGACCCATGGTTCTGAACCTGGGGGATATACCGGCGAAACAGATAACTGAAAATCCATCGGCAAGCTCAAGCCAGTTAAAAAACATCGAGGATACGCTTGAGGAAAAAGTGGAACAGGAAAAGCTTGAGGAATCGGTAGATATTGTAATGAACGAACGCGGGCTTATAATACGCTTTACAGACACACTCCTGTTCGATCTCGGAAAGGCCGATATCAAGCCGGCGGCAATACCGATTCTGGAAGTTATCGGAGAGGAACTGGCATCAATCTCCAACTCGGTTCAGGTTGAAGGACATACGGACCCCACTCCGATCAGCACACCGCAGTTCCCGTCCAACTGGGAGCTTTCAACGGCTCGCGCGACAGCAATCGTGCATTTCTTTATTGAAACCGGCAACATAACTCCCAGCAGGCTCAGCGCAGCGGGATATGCCTATTATCATCCCGTTGTCCCGAACAACACACCTGAAAACCGCGCGAGGAATCGCAGAGTGGATGTAATCATCCTGAAAACCGATATGGAGCTCGGACTAGAGAGGCGCCAGGAAGCGCTTGATTTTCTGGAGAGTCCGGCATCGGAAGGACTTTTCATGCTGCCGGATTTCGAATTCTCGGATTTCACGGATGATCGGACTGAAGAAGATGCTATCACAGAGGACGATGCGATACCCGACCCGGAAGACGGCGAGGAGATACCATCTGAAGAAATCCTGTAAGGAACGTAAATCATGAATGACGATGTAAAAAACGAAGACTCGCAGGAGTCAACGGAATCAACAGAGAAGGAAAAGCCGGAGAAGAAAAAGCTCGCGATGCCGATAATAATCGGCATCGTTGTGGTCGTTCTGCTTCTTGGAGGCGGAGGCGCGTATTTCTTTCTCCAGTCCAATTCCGCCGAGGCAGCCGAAGGTGAGGAGGAAGATGTCGAGGAAATCGTGGAAACAAATATCTATTTTTCCGGTTTCCAGACCAATGTGGTCAACCTGGCGGTTTCGGAGGATTATGAATTTATGTACCTCAAATATGGTTTTGATATCGAGGTCAGTGACGATGCTGTTATTGCTGAAATTCTCGAGAAGCTGCCAAGGCTGACAGGCGGTATCGCCGGTATAATGAGCAACAGGGACTGGAACGAGATATGCACTCCCCAGGGAAGAGAGAGGATGGCTCGCGAAGCGATTCGGGATATTAATGACAATCTGGCATCCGGCGAAGTAATCGGGCTTTACTTTACGACCTTCGTCGCGCAGTAACCTGAAAATTTACATCAGGCTTACCATGTGGCAATCCGTTGGATTGACGATATAATACTTATGTGGATTTCCCTGGTAGCCTTGAAGGTATCCGGGGATATTGTCGCACCATGGCGGAAATACTATCACAAGACGAGATCGATGCTCTTCTAACGGCGCTTGACGTCGAAGAGATTCCCGAGGAGTTGCCCATACTCAAGGGCGCCCGCAGAATCAAAGAGTACGATTTCAAACGCCCTGACAAGTTCTCAAAAGACCAGATCAGAACCTTTCATATGATCATGGACGGTTTCGCGCGAAGCTGGTCGACTTTTCTGTCAGGCAAACTCAGAAGCCTTGCGCATGTAGAAATTGTATCAATCGATCAGCTCCCATACGAGGAGTTTATCAAGGCCACTTTCAGCCCGTCGGTAATTGCGGTTATCTCGATGGATCCCCTTGAAGGCAATGCAATCCTGGATATTTCCCCACCGGTTGCTTTTACGATCATTGAAAGGCTTGTCGGCGGAACAGGCGGCGGAACAACAAAGGTCAGGGAGCTAACGGAGATAGAGGAAGCTCTCATGATCAATGTGGTGAACGACGCCCTGAGAGTCCTTAAAAACTCGATGGGTGAGCTTATCAAAGCCAATCCCAGGCTGGAGGGTATCGAGTACAATCCGCAATTCACACAGATTGTACCGCCGTCGGATATGACCCTCTTCATATCACTGGAAATTAGAATCGAAGACAGCCGCGGCATGGCCGGTCTGTGTTTCCCGTTTAATCTTCTGGAGCCGATCCTCACGGATCTTTCAACAGAGCATTTTTTTCGACGGACAAAGGAAACACACGATGAAACCGAAGACCAGACCAACAAATTCATTCAGAACCTGGGAGCATCGACTCTCGATATCAGGGTTGAAATCGGGAGCGCCACACTCGCGGTCAATGAAGTGCTCGACCTGTCACCCGGAGATGTAATTAAACTGCCGACCAGGCTGAACGATCTTTTCAAGGTATATATCGGTAACAATCCGTACCCGCAATTTTTCGCCCGTCCGGGCCTTATGGGACGTTTCAAGGGTATTGAAATAATGGATTTCTACGAGGAGTAGATCATGTCTCTGTCACAGGACGAAATAGACAAAATGATGACCGAAGGCGACGGGAAGGAAGATCCCCGGAGTACCGTCATCGAACAGTTCGGAAAACTTTTCGGAGGATCGATTGAGAATATCATCCCCGTTCTGGTTGGCTCCGAACAGACAGGTATCGACATCAGTCAGCCTGCTTCCGGGCAACTGGACAGCCTGATCGAGACACAGTCCGCTAAGAGCGTATTTTTTATCTATAAAGAAAGCCGGCTTACTGAGACCACACTGGCAGGATACATCGCGTATCCTCTCGCGCTGAATATCTCTCAGAAAATGATGGGGCAGGAGGGCGCGGAGGAACTGAACGAAGCCCTTGTCTCCGCCCTGGTGGAAGCATCAAACAATATCTTCGGGGCATTCGATACCGCGTTAAAAGAGGATTTTCAAATCGATGACATTGAGCATGGAGATCTGAAATTCCTCGAGGGAAGTCCCCTGGAGGCACTCGAAAGCGAGGCGGGAATGCCGTCGGATACCAATGTATGGCTTATCCGGATTTCCGTGACACTTGATGATTTATCTGGAGACTTTGGGCTTATTGTCTCCGACCAGGCGCTCAACGAGATGTACGAAAAACATCCGGCTTCGAAACAGGCTGCGGAAAAAGCAGCAGAAACAGCGGAGGAAACAGCGGAAACTGCAGGTGAGGAAACTGCAGGTAAGGAAACCGCCGGTGAAGAACCCGTCGATGCCGAAACGCAACCGACATCCGAGCCACAGGAACTTTCCCCCGATTCGGCTGTAACTCTGGAGAGCGCGGCGGCACAGCAGGAGATACCGGTTGCGCGATTCGAGGAGCTGGACCCCAGAAAAGCCACAGGTGAAACCAAGGGAATTGACCTTATCATGGACGTTCCCCTTCGCGTGACCGTGGAACTTGGACGCATGGATCTTCCGGTCAAGGAAATTCTCAATCTGACCCCCGGAAGCCTTGTCGAGCTGGACAAGCTCGCGGGCGAGCCTGTCGATCTGCTGGTAAACGGAAAGCTATTTGCCAAGGGCGAGGTCGTCGTGATCGATGAGAACTTCGGAGTGCGGGTCTCGTCGATTGTCACGCACAAAGAACGGATCGAAACCATGGGCGGTTAAAACACGGCTGAATACTGCGGGAGTCAGTCAAGTTTCGTAGCCTGGGAATCCATGAGGTTATCTCACAATTCGGAAATATGGTAGCGCGGACATTCCGTCGGCTGTTGAAAAAGTGCAGTGTTTCCCGATTTATAGTCGCTTAAAATTATGCCGCCCACAAACTTAGACCAAACCTGGTAATTATAGGGAAAATTAATCATTTTTACCCATCAGGGCTATGAAAAGGCTTGAAAAAT